>CANBUA010000036.1 GCA_947372535.1 Burkholderiales bacterium | reverse complement strand
GAGCGCCAGCGCCCGCCCGAGAGCTACATCGGGCGTCTGGGGCTGAGCGAGCCATTGGGCGGCACCTTCCTGATCGGTGCCTGGGCCGGCCGCGAGATGGTCGGCATGGTCGGCCTGGAGCGGCGCAGCCTGCCCAAGCTGCGCCACAGCGCCGACCTCAACAGCATGATGGTCAGCCCCGCTTACGTGCGCCAGGGCATCGGCTGGCGCCTGATCGAGCGCTGCATCGCGCATGCCCGGGAAGCCCCCGGGCTAGAGCTGATCACCCTCAAGGTCAGCACCACCAACCCAACCGTCATCCGGCTGTATGAGCGGGCAGGCTTCAAACCATGCGGCATCGTGCCGCACGCGGTCAGGCTGATCAATGGCGCTGGCCAGATCTGGTACGGCGACCGGCTGACCATGGCGATGCTGCTCTGAGCTGAGTTCAGCCGCACCAGCTAGGCTCACATGGCCTCGGCGGCCCCCCGATTGGCCAAGCCATCGGCTCGTTCATTGCCCGGATCGCCCGAGTGCCCTTTAACCCATCGCCACTCCACGCGGTGCGCGCTGGCGGCCTGTTCCAGCGCTTGCCAGAGCTCGGCGTTCTTGACAGGCTTGTTGTCCGCCGTTTTCCAGCCGCGACGCTTCCAGCCCGAGATCCATTCGGTGATGCCTTTGCGAACGTACTCGCTGTCGGTGTACATGACCACCTCGCAAGGCCGCTTGAGCGCCAGCAAGGCCTTGACCGCCGCCGTCAGCTCCATGCGGTTGTTCGTGGTCTGGCGCTCGCCGCCCCACAGTTCCTTCTCGTGCGCGCCCGCCACCATCCACACGCCCCAGCCGCCGGGGCCAGGATTGCCTTTGCAAGCCCCATCGGTGTAGACCACCACTTTGCTTGCACCTGTCGTCTCGCTCATTGCCTGCCTTCTTCTTCAGATTGATTCTTTGTTGGCCACCACGGCAGGCGCGGCCGGGGTCGCGCCCACGCGCGGCATTTTGAGCTTGCCCACCAGGCGCATGCCCCGCACCCGCTTGACCGCGACCACGAAGTACACGGCACCCAGCACGGGCCACCAGCGGCCACCCGCGCCTTCCATCCAGTTGAGCCGATCCCACCACGCCTGCGAGCGCGCCATGGGCCGGTAGCACCCGAAGCAGCCGTCTTCGACCTCCAGGTCCAGCAGGCGCAGCCAGTCGCGCAGGCGCCAGTAGGCAATGAACTCGCCCTGCGGCAGCACCAAGGTGCGGTTCACGCCCCAGCGGCCCATGCGCTGCCACAGCCCCCACAGACTGGTCGGATTGAAGCCGGCGATGACCACGCGGCCATCGGGCACCAGCACGCGCTCGACCTCACGCAGGGTGTGGTGCGGGTCGCGCGCCAGCTCCAGCGCATGCGGCAACACCACAAGGTCCAGGCAATTGTTCGGAAAGGGCAAGGACTCGAAATCGCAGCGCACGTGCACGGCCTTGGGCTCACCTTCCGGACCATCGACCGGGGGCGCCCACCCCTGATAGGCTGCATCCAGCGCGAGCCAGCGGTGCTGCATGCGGTTGGCGCGCAAGGCGTCCATTTCCGGCAGCCCCAGTTGCAGGGCATGAAAGCCAAAGACGTTGGCCACCAGGCGGTCCATCTGGGCCTGCTCCCACTCGAGTAAAGCCTGCCCGGGCGTCAAGGCCAGCCAGGGGTGCAACTCTATAATCGGGTCCACTTTGCTCATGAAACTTGTCGCCCTGCCCGCCTTCACTGACAACTACATCTGGATGATCCACGACGGGCAAAATGCCCTGGTGGTCGATCCGGGTGAAGCGGCACCGGTGTTGCAAGCCTTGCAACAGCTCGACCTGACGCTCGCCGCCATTCTAGTGACCCATCACCATGCCGATCACATCATGGGCCTGGATCCGCTGCGTGAAGTGTTCAGAGGCCCCATCTACGGCCCCCTGCGCGAGCAAATCCCCCAGGTGACTCACCCTGTCGATGAGGGCGATCAATTCACCGAACTGGGCATGGATTGGACCGTGTGGGACACCCCCGGCCATCGGGCCGCCCATGTGGCCTTCCTGACGGGTCCTGCGCCGGGGGCGCCCTGGCCGGCACAGTTGCTGCTGCCGGGCGACACCATCTTTTCGGCTGGCTGTGGCCGGATCTACGACGGCAGCCTGGAGACCCTCCACGCCTCTTTGGAGCGGATCGCCGCCTTGCCAGACGACACCTGGGTCTGCCCGACCCATGAATACACGGTTTCCAATCTCACATTTGCCAAGGCCGTTGAGCCTGATAATGCGCAAGTGGATCTGACCCTGGCGCGCTGCCACGCGCAACGTGTCCGGGGCGAGCCTACCTTGCCGACCACCGTCGGTCTCGAACGTGCCATCAACCCGTTTATACGCACCCGCGAATCAGCCGTGATCGCGAGTGCACGCCAGCAAGGTGCCGCCGACGCGTCGTCGCAGGCGGTGTTCAATGCATTGCGGCTATGGAAGAACCATTTCAAAGCATGAGACAAATCCACCTCCCCCACCGCGTTCGCCGACTGGCCTGGGCTGTCCTGACTTGCATGTCCCTGCCATGGCTGAACGGTTGCAGCACCCTCAAGGAAACCTTCAACATCACCCGCGACGACAAGACGCCTCACGCGCCCGTGATCGTCGCGGACATGCGGCCTGTGGCCTCCGTGACGGAGGGCAGTCGCAACAAACCGCTGCTCAATGACCGCGCCAACGCCGCCGCCAAAACGGCGCAGCCCCTGGCCGTGGACGAAGCCCGCTTTGCCGGTGGCCCTTCGGTGATCTCCCGCCCCTTGCCGATGGACAACCTGGGCGCCGGTGAACAGCCGCTGAATGGCACGGCACGCAACGGCATGGCCGACGAGGAAGCCCGCGAAGCCGCCGGCACCCCGACCGACCCGCTGCGCCCGGACATGACGCTCAACCTGGACGACCACAATGCCACGGCCGATCTGTGGGGCCGCGTGCGCCATGGTTTTGCCCTGCCGCCCCTGACCAGCGACTTGGTGGCCGATCACGAGCGCTGGTATTCGAGCCGCCCTGAGTACGTCACCCGCATGATGGAGCGGGCCAACCGCTACCTTTTCCACGTCGTCGAAGAAGCAGAACGCCGTCAGATGCCTACCGAGCTGGCGCTGCTGCCCTTCATCGAAAGCGCCTTCAATCCGCAGGCGATGTCCTCGGCGCGCGCCTCGGGCATCTGGCAGTTCATGCCGGCCACAGGCAAGGATTTCGAGCTCAAGCAGAACATGTTCCGTGACGACCGCCGCGACGTGCTGGCCTCAACCCGGGCCGCCATGGATTACCTGCAAAGGCTCAACCGCCAGTTCGGTGACTGGCACTTGGCCTTGGCCGCTTACAACTGGGGCGAAGGCAATGTGCAGCGCGCCATCAACCGCAACACCAGGCTGGGCCTTCCCACGGACTACGCCAACCTGAGCATGCCACTGGAGACGCGCAACTACGTGCCCAAGCTGCACGCGGTGCGCAACATCGTCATGCACCCCGAGACCTATGGACTCACCCTGCCAGCCATCGAGAACCACCCCTACTTCGTGAGCGTGCCCATTCAGCGCGACATGGACGTGGCGTTGGCGGCCAAGCTGGCTCAGCTGCCCCAGGATGACTTCCAGGCGCTCAACCCGTCGATGAACAAGCCGGTGATCCTGGCCGCTGGCACGCCGCAAATTCTGCTGCCCTACACCAACGCCACGCAGTTCATGCACAACCTCGGCCAGCACCGGGGGGCATTGGCCACCTGGACGGCATGGGTCGTGCCCAAGACCATGCGCCCCTCGGAAGCCGCCCGCCAGGTCGGCATGAGCGAAGCGGGCTTGCGCGAACTCAACCACATCCCCTTGCGCATGTTGGTCAAGGGCGGTTCCACCTTGCTGGTGCCGCGCCCTCAACAGCGTGAGCAGGACGTGTCCGAGCATGTGGCCGACAACGCCATGATGAGCCTCTCGCCTGACCTGCCGCCCATGCGCCGCATGACGATCAAGGCAGGCAAGCGCGACACGGTGATCAGCATCGCGCGGCGCTACAAGGTCTCGCCGGTGCAGGTCGCGCAATGGAACCGCACTGGCACCTCGGCCGCTTTCAAGCGCTCGCAAGCCATCGTGGTGTATGTGCCGGTCAAGGCGGGGCGTCACATGGCGTCTTCTTCGTCGTCGCGGTCTTCATCAAGCCGTGGTGGCGATGTTGCGGTCAATGCCAAGGCCAGCTCATCGACCAAGACCAATGCTGCGACACCTGCCGGCCGCTTCCTCAAAGTCTCAGCCAACACCACGACTTCGACGGTCACAGGCAAGGCCACCACGGGCCATCGCGGCCGCACGGTGACCGCACAAGCCAAGTCCGGCACCAAGGCCAAAGTGGCCAGCAGTACGGCGCGTCAGAACAACAACGCCAGCCGACACAGCAAGGTGCGGGTGGCAGCTGCCGCGCAATGACCCGGGCTGTGGTGGGGATGCGCTGAGTTGAATTCGAGGGCGATGGGCTGCTGAATCAGCAGCCTGCCCAGCCCAGTCGTTTCAGCGACGGTCCATCAAGGCATGGGCGATGGTGCCCAGGTCCACGTACTCGAGTTCACTGCCCACGGGCACACCACGCGCCAGGCGGGTCACCTTCAGGCCTCTGGCGCGAAGTTGTTCGCTCAGCACATGGGCGGTCACCTCGCCCTCAGCCGTGAAGTTCGTGGCCAGCACCACCTCGTCGATGGCGCCATCGGCCACGCGGCTCATGAGTGGCGCAAAGCCAATGTCATGCACGCCCACGCCATCAAGCGGGCTGAGCACCCCCGCCAGCACGAAGTACTGCCCCTTGTAGCTGCCCGAGCGCTCCAGCGCGGCGAGGTCGGCCGGGGTTTCGACCACGCACAGCACACGGGCGTCGCGAGTCGGATCCTGGCAAATCGAGCAGATGCGGTCCCGGCTGAAGGTGTGGCAACGCTCGCAGTGCCCCACTTCGTCCACCGACTGCAGCAGCGACTGGGCCAGGCGCACCGCCCCGGCACGGTTGTGCTGCAGCAGGTGGTAGGCCATGCGCTGCGCCGATTTCTGCCCCACGCCGGGCAAGGCGCGCAAGGCCTCGATCAGGCCCTGGACAACGGGATCGGACATCGGTAGATCAGAAAGGCAGTTTCATGCCGGGCGGCATGGGCATGCCCGCCGTCAGCTTGCCCATCTTCTCGGACGAGGTGGTCTCGGCACGGCGCACGGCATCATTGAAGGCAGCAGCGACCAGGTCTTCCAGCATGTCTTTATCATCGGCCAGCAGGCTGGGGTCGATGGTCACGCGCTTGACCACGTTCTTGCAGCTCATGACCACCTTGACCAGGCCGGAACCCGATTGCCCCTCGACGTCGACCAGGCCCAGTTCGTCCTGAGCCTTCTTGAGGTTGTCCTGCATTTGCTGGGCTTGTTTCATCAGCCCGGCCAGTTGTCCTTTGAGCATGGGATCTCCTTGTCCATCAAAAGTCGTGATTGTCCAGCATCGGAGCTGGACGGCCAAAAATCAGTGGGTCAGTTGCCCGCCATGGGCGCGATTGAGCCACCCACCAAGCGGGCACCGGGGAATTGCGCCAGCAAACGCAGCACCAGCGGATCTTGCCGAATCAGGCGTTCGGACGCCGCCTGGCGCGTGGCCTTGGCGGCCTGCTCACGCAAGGCGGGGCAATCGCGGGCCACGCCGGCTTCCACCTCAATTCGCATGTCGCTGCCCAGTGCCTTTTGCAAGGCCTGCGTGAGGCGCTCGATCTGAGGCGCGCCGCGCAGGCTCTCGCGCTCGACCCGCAGGCGCCAGAGGGTCAACTCCGGGCTGTCCTGCACGGCCACGCATTCGGCCTGCATGGCCAACTCGCGCACCAGCGCCACGACCAAGCCTTCACGCTGAAGCAGCGCCACGGTGTCGGCCCATCGGTCGCCCAAGGGCGTGGTGGGCACTTCGGGCACCTGCGTGTAGGTTTGCTCAGGTGACGCGGCAGGACTGCGCGCAGGCTCGGGGCGTCTGGCCGCCGGCATGGGGAGCTCATCGCGCAATGGTGGCGACGACGCCGGTGATGATGATGATGATGATCGTGCTGCTGCGGATGACGCAAGCGGCGCACGCGCGGTCTGCTCGCGCATGACGGCGGGCGCAGGCTCTGGCGCTGCATACGAAGGCTCATCGTCCCAGGGCGGCGGCTCAGGGCGACCGTCTTCAGAAGTGAGTGATGGCGACTCCGGCTCGGCCTGGCGCGGTGCCGTGAGCGCTGATGAGCGCGCAGGCGCTGCTTCAAGCTCAAGCGTCGTGATCACAGATGACACGACCGCCGGCAGTGTCGCATCCAGCATCGCTGCGGGCGGTGGCACCACTGAAACAGGCGCAGTGCCTGGGATAGCGGACGAGGCCACTGGCACAGGCTGAGGCACCGATGTCGATGCCAACATGGGTGCAACAGAAGCAGTCTCCGCACCAGATGGCCAAGCCTCTGGCTGCACCGCTGATTCAACACGCGCAACAGGCGCCGCCATCGCGGTGGCCGTCGAAGAGAGCCCGGTCGCCGCCTGGGCCACCGGGCTGTCAGCTTTTGGGCCGGGGGGCTGCTCCGAGAGACGCGACGGGCCAGCGGCAAGCAAGGTCGAACCCGGCTTGAAGGCCAGCCAACGCAGCAGGATCATCAACAGGCCCGAATACTCGTCCGGCGCCAAGGCGATCTCACCCCGACCATGCAGGGCCAGGCTGTAGAACAATTGCGTCTCATCGGCGGCAAAACGCCCGGCCAGATCGCGCCAGGAGACCAAGTCAGCATCGCCCTCGGCCATGGCCGGCACCGACTGGAGCACGGCCATGTGCTGCAAGGCCGCGGCCAGGTCATCGAGCGCACCCGAGGCCGACAGGCCCAGCTTGCGCAAGCCATCCACCGCCTCGACCAGCGCCGCGCCGTCCTGCTGCGACACGGCCTCGAGGATGCGCGCCACATGCTGGCGATCGACCGATCCGAGCATCTGGCGGACGACCGCTTCTTCAAGCCGCCCCGCCCCGAAAGCAATCGCCTGGTCGGTCAAGGACAAAGCATCGCGCATGGAGCCACGGGCCGCACGCGCCAACAGGCGCAGCGCACCAGGCTCGTAAGCCACGGTCTCAGCGTCCAGCACCTGGGCCAGGTGCTCGTTCACCGTCTGCATGGCCATGGGCCGCAGGTTGAACTGCAGGCAGCGCGACAGCACCGTCACCGGCACTTTCTGCGGATCGGTCGTGGCCAGCACGAACTTCAGGTAATCGGGCGGCTCCTCCAGCGTCTTGAGCATGGCGTTGAAGGCCGTGTTCGAGAGCATGTGCACTTCGTCGATCATGTAGACCTTGAAGCGCCCCACGACCGGTTTGTAGACCGCCTGGTCCAGCAACTGCGAGATCTCGTCCACGCCGCGGTTGGAGGCGGCATCGAGCTCGACGTAGTCCACGAAACGGCCCGCGTCGATGTCCCGGCAAGGCTGGCATTGTCCGCAAGGGTGGGCGGTGATCGTGCCCGTGCCTTCGGGGCCGACGCAGTTGAGCGATTTGGCCAGGATGCGCGAAACCGTTGTCTTGCCGACGCCGCGTGTGCCCGTGAACATGTAGGCGTGGTGCAGGCGTTGCTGCGTCAAAGCATTGCTCAGGGCCTGAACCACATGGCCTTGGCCGACCATGGCCTCAAAACTGCGTGGGCGGTATTTGCGCGCCAGAACCATCGATGTCATGGGCGGAGATTGTAGGCGCGCGGCGGCCTGCCGGTTTTTGCCGTGTCATCTCACCGACAGTCCGATTATCCAATTGATGCCGGATGCAAGTGACAAATATGCGCATCAAAGGTCAACTGGCAGACATTTGCACTGGTACCCCCTATGTTTAAGCGGCCAAAGCATCGGAGCGGGACCTACAATCCAGCCTCGTCAAAGGTGAGCGGTTTAACGTTCGCGCCGTGATCAGGGGCGATTTCCGGCAGACGATACGGCAGATGGTGACGCCTCGATTCATGAGGCCCTCCCCGCTTGCCACCGTGTCACACGCCCCTTGTCGATCCTCGGTTGACCCTTGCTTTCTAGCCTGAAAGTGCAGGAGCAGTCGCCAAAAATAACTTCGCCTATAAGGGCCGTTGTCATGTCATTTGAAAGTCTGGGATTGGCGCCGCCGATCCTGCGAGCCATTCTCGAAGCTGGTTACACCATCCCCACCCCGATTCAAGCTCAGGCCATTCCCGCCGTGCTCAGCGGTGGTGACCTCCTCGCTGGCGCCCAGACCGGTACAGGTAAGACCGCTGGTTTCACCCTGCCCCTGCTGCACATGATGGCCTCGCGCACGGCCACCCCAAAAGTCGCCGGACGCCCACCTGTGCGCGCCCTGATCCTCACGCCAACGCGTGAATTGGCCGCCCAGGTCGAAGAAAGCGTGCGCACTTACGGCAAATACCTGCCGTTGCGCTCCATGGTCATCTTCGGTGGCGTTGGCATGAACCCCCAGATTGATGCGCTGCGCCGTGGCGTGGACATCCTGGTAGCCACCCCTGGCCGCCTGCTCGATCACCACCAGCAAGGCACCCTGGACCTGAGCCAGGTCGAGTTCTTCGTGCTGGACGAAGCCGACCGCATGCTGGACATGGGCTTCATCCATGACATCCGTCGTGTACTGGCCATCCTGCCGCCCAAGAAGCAAAGCCTGCTGTTCTCGGCCACCTTCTCCGATGAGATCAAGGTGCTGGCTGAGAAGCTGCTGAACCACCCCAAGACCATCGAAGTCGCGCGCCGCAATGCAACGGCCGACACGGTCGAGCAAGTGGTTCACCCGGTCGACCGTGACCGCAAGAAGGACCTGCTGGCCCACCTGATCAAACAGAACAAGTGGAGCCAGGTGTTGGTGTTCACGCGCATGAAGCACGGCGCCAACCGCTTGGTCGAGTACCTGGAAAAACAAGACATCACCGCCATGGCCATCCATGGCAACAAGAGCCAGAGCGCACGCACCCGCGCCCTGGCCGAGTTCAAGACGGGCGACCTGCAAGTGCTGGTGGCCACGGACATCGCCGCCCGCGGCATCGACATCGACCAGTTGCCCCACGTGGTCAACTTCGAGTTGCCCAATGTGCCGGAAGACTATGTGCACCGCATCGGCCGCACAGGCCGCGCTGGCGCCGAAGGCCGTGCCGTGTCCCTGGTCTGCATCGACGAAGAAGGCTTCCTGTCGGACATCGAACGCCTGATCAAGCGACCCGTTCCGCGTGAGGTGATCGCCGGCTTCGAACCCGATCCCCATGCCAAACCCGAACCGATCCAGTTGGGCCGACGCGTCCTGCATGGCGGTGGCGGTGGCGGTGGCAGGTCCAACTCGTCCGCACCTCGTGGCAATGGCGGCGGTGGCGGCGGACGGGCACACGCTGGTGGTGGCCGCTCCGGTGGCGGCGGCAATGGTGGTGGCCGCCCAGCACCCTCGGGCAACCGTGAGCGCGAACGCTCACGCGGTTGATCACCGACGCCGGTGTTTGACAAGCAAGGGGGCCTTCCGAGGCCCCTTTTTCATGGGCGCATGAGGAACCATGCGCCCATGAAAAAGCCCGGCCAAAGCCGGGCTCTTTTTTCGCCGGAGCGAACCGCGAAGATTACTTCGAAGCGGCTTCTGCAGCAGCCGAAGCTGCCTTCTTGGCCTTGTGAGCCTTCTTGGCCTTGTGAGCCTTGGCCACAGGAGCCGAAGCTTCAGCGGCAGGAGCCGAAGCAGCAGCAGGAGCCTTGTCAGCGGCGAAGGCGGACAGAGCGAACATCGAAGCGATCAGAGCGGCGAACAGTTTTTTCATGGAAAAACTCCAGGGAATATGGAAGAAAGGTTGTTATTGACGAGCCGAAGCTTCAAGCTCGCCAACCTTCAACGCCCCCCGTTGACGCCCGGTTGACAAAGTTTCGGAAAATTTTTCATTCAAATTTACCGGCCCGCAGCCAGCGGGTCGCGACCCACTTTTCGCCAGCCTCGACAGGGGCACCACCATGCAATGTCTTGGTGGCAGCGTCGGGCAAGGCGTAGCTGAAAAAGACGGCATGCCCTGCCTCGGGATTGACACTCAAGCCTGCATCGGGGAACACCGTAGCGCCACCACGCTCGGGCGTGTTCAGGTAGATCACCACCGTGGCCAAACGTTGGCCACCTCGCTTGAGCACGGCTGCCGTGCCGGGCTGGGCAGGGTCGAAATAGTCGAAATGTGGTTTGTACTCCGCGCCGGTTGAATAGCGCAGGACTTGCAAGCCCTCGCCGTTCTCGACCGGCCAGGCGGTCAAGGCCGCCAGGCGCAGGTCGAGTCGCTCGATGAGGGCATTCTCGGCACGGGCGAAAAACATGCCGTCACTGGTGCGGGCCGCGTTGATTTCACTGTCGCCCGTCTCATGAACCACGGTTTCGGAGCGGTCCAGCCGCTTGGCCGCCAGCGCCATCAGCTCCTCGCACTCGTCCAGGCTCAAGACATTGGCCAGCACCACGACGCGCGGATGCTCCAGGCTGGCCAGCACGCGAATGGCGCGGTCATGCGCCCAGATCGTGTTGCCCGAGCGGGTGTCGATGCTCGGCAACCCCTTTGAAGGCAGCGGCTGGCTTGGCTCAAGCCCGGAGACATCGGCCTGCATGGTCTCTTGCCAAGCCGCCAAGGCCGTATCCACATGCCAGCCGCTGGCCTGCATGGACGCCAGCACGGCCTGCGCCGAATGTCCCGCTGCAGCCTGCTCCACGATCCACTGGCGCAGATCAGGGGTGATGTTCTGGGAGGTCATGGCCCTCAGGCCTCCAGCCTTCGGCGGAACACCAGTCGATCGGCTTGCGAAGCATCCGGTGCATGCGCATAGCCTTCGGCCTCGAACTTGAGCAGGCCTTCCACACGCTTGACGCGGTGGGTGATGATGTGGCGGGCCATGAGCCCGCGCGCCCGCTTGGCATGGAAGCTGATCACCTTGTAGCCGGCGCCCTTCCAATCCTCGAACACGCACTCGACCACGCGCGCCTTGAGGCTCTTGCGCTTGACCGCCTTGAAATACTCCTGCGAGGCCAGGTTGACCAGCAGATCGCTCCCCTGCTCGGCCAGGCGCTGGTTGAGGTGCTCGGCCAGCGTGTCGCCCCACCAGGCGTAGAGGTCCTTGCCGCGCGGGTTGGCCAGTTTGGTGCCCATCTCCAGGCGATAGGGTTGCATCCAATCGAGCGGGCGCAGCAAGCCGTACAAGCCACTCAATATGAGCAAGTGCGCCTGCGCCCATTCAAGCTGTTTGGGATTGAGGCTGGGCGCATCCAGGCCGCCATAGACATCGCCGTCAAAGGCCAGCACCGCTTGCTTGCTGTTGCGGGCGGTGAATTTGGGCCGCCAGGCGCCGTAACGGGCCACGTTGAGCTGGGACAAGGCATCGCTCAGGTCCATCAGCGATGCGATCTGCACCGGCGTGTAGGGCCGTATCACGTCGATCAACGCGGCTGATTCGTGGACGAACTGAGGCAGCGTGTGCTGATCAATGACCGGCGGCGTTTCGTAGTCCAGGCTCTTGGCCGGAGATAACAGCATCAACATGGTTTATGGGATCGAGGATGGCAGTGATCCGGCGCATGGCCGATGATTTCACTCAGGGCTCGAATCTTAAGGCGCAAAGACTCGGCCCCTACAATGACCCGTTGAATTTCGAAAGCCCCCTCGATGGCCCTTTACCGCATCAAAGACAAAGCCCCGACCATCCATCCCAGCGCCTTCGTGGCGGAATCCGCCGACGTGATCGGCGCGGTCACCATGGCCGAGGGCAGCAGCGTGTGGTCCCAGGCCGCCGTCCGTGCCGACAACGAGCCCATCACCCTGGGCGAGCGCTCAAATGTGCAGGAAGGCGCCGTCCTCCACACCGATTTCGGATTTCCGCTGGTCATCGGGCAGGACGTGACGGTGGGGCATCAAGCCATGCTGCATGGCTGCACCATCGGCGATGGCACCTTGGTTGGCATCCAGGCTGTGGTGCTCAATGGTGCGGTGATCGGGCGCAATTGCCTGGTGGCTGCGGGCGCTTTGGTGACAGAAGGCAAGGTGTTTGAAGACGGGCAATTGATCATGGGATCACCGGCCAAGGCCGTGCGCCCTTTGAGCGAGGCGGACCTGACGCGCATGCGCATGGGCACGGCCATCTATGTGCAAAAAGCGGCTGAATACAAGACTGACATGGTTCGGGTGGATGCATGAGCGACGAACTCCATAAATTCATTTTCGAGGGCCTGCCCGTTCGGGGCATGCTGGTGCAATTGACGGGCAGTTGGCACGAAGTGCTGCGGCGCCGCGAATCCAACGAGCCCTTCCCGGAGCCGGTGAGGCAACTGCTGGGCGAGATGGCTGCCGCAGCCGTGCTGATGCAGGCCAACATCAAGTTCAATGGCTCGGTCGTGCTGCAGATTTTTGGCGATGGACCAGTGAAACTGGCCGTGGCCGAAGTACAGCCCGACCTGGGTTTCCGCGTGACGGCCAAGGTGGTGGGCGATGTCCCGGCCAGCGACAGCGGTCACCTGCCGCTGGAGGTGATGGTCAATGTCGATGGCCAGGGAAAATGCGCCATCACGCTGGATCAGAAAGACCGTGCACCCGGTCAGCAGCCCTACCAGGGCGTGGTGGCCTTGCATGGCGATGAGGGCGAGGATCTGCACAAGCTCAGCGAGGTGCTGGAGCACTACATGCTGCAATCGGAGCAGCTGGACACGCGCCTCATCCTGGCGGCCGATGACCAAATGGCCGCCGGCCTGCTGATCCAGCGTTTGCCCGTGCAGGGTGAGGGCAACTTGGCCAAGGGCGATCGAGATGAGGACGAGATCGGCTTGAACGAACACTTCAACCGCATCGCCCATCTGGCCAGCACCCTCAAGCGTGAAGAGTTGCTGTCACTGGATGTCGACACCATCCTGCGCCGGCTGTTCTGGGAAGAAGATCTGCGGCGCTTCGAGCCGCTGGAAGGCCTCACGGGCCCGCACTTCGAGTGCACCTGCTCGCGTGAGCGTGTCTCGAACATGCTGCGCAGCCTGGGCCAGGCCGAGGTGGAATCCATCGTGGAGGAGCAGGGCCAGGTCGAGATCGGCTGCGAGTTCTGTGGTCAGCACTACATCTACGATCCAGTGGACGTCGGCGAGGTGTTCTCGGCCGACATTGATCATCCGCCGGGCTCCAGGCGGCTTCAGTAAGCACACCTGGAACGGCTCAGCGGCGCCTCATCAGGCCGCCGTGGCCAGGCCTTCTAGCTTGGGGTCCGGCTTGCGGTAAATCCAGATGCGCTTGAGCACCGAGGCGAACTGCTGGCCCATGGGCGCGGTGTTGTAGGTCTGGCCATAACGCTGGCAGACCTCGCGAACTTCCACGGCCATGTCGGCATAACGGCGTGCGGGGATGTCGGGGAACATGTGGTGCTCGATCTGGTGGCTGAGGTTGCCGGCCATGATGTGCATGATCGGGCCAGCCGTCATGTTGCTCGAACCCTTGAGCTGACGCAGGTACCACTGACCACGGGTTTCGTTGTCCAGCGCTTCCAGCGGGAACACGGCGGCTTTTTCAGTGAAGTGGCCACAGAAGATCACGGCGAAAGCCCACACATTGCGGATGACCGAGGCCATCGCATTGCCGGTCAGCACCGCGCCCCAGTGGTTCCAGGCGATCAAGGGCAGCAGCACGTATTCGCGCAGCGCTGTCTTGGTGGCCTTACGCTTGAACAGGGCCAGCTTTTCAGCGAAATGAGGCACGGGCTTGCCCTTGAGTTGGCGCTTGAGTTGCAGCTCCTGAATGCCCACCGCCCACTCGAACAGAATCGCCTGAACCGCCACCGTGAGCACCTGCCAGCGGTAGAACGGGTGCCAGCGCTGTTCGGGGAACAGGCGGACTACACCGTAGCCGACGTCGTCATCTTTGCCAATCACATTGGTATATGTGTGGTGCTGGTGGTTGTGGGCTTCGCGCCAGAAATCGCCGGGGCAGACGATGTCCCAGTCGTAGTTGCGGCCGCAAAAATCCGGATCGTTCATCCAGTCGTACTGACCATGCATGACGTTGTGACCCAGCTCCATGTTCTCCAGGATCTTGGACAGGCCCAGGATGGCCGTGCCCAGCAACCAGGTCGGCGGGAAGAAGCCGAAAAACAGCAGGCCCCGGCCAACCAACTCCATCACTCGGACCACGGTGCGCAGGCGACGGATGTAACGCGCATCCGTCTCACCGATCAAGGCGCGGGTGCGTTTGCCGATGGCGTCAAGCTCCCGCGCAAAGGCTTCCTGCTCTGGCTGAGAGAGGTCTCGGTCTTGACGGGCGGGATTGTGGTGCGTGATGTTCATACGGCTTGGCAAAGAAGGATCGACTTCCATTCAAACGATCATTTGAATGATGATTGTTTGAATCCAATTAAAGTACATGTGTGAATTAAAACACAGACCTCAGGACACCAACTCAGTGCTTTCCCATGGCGATGGCGTAATCACCCTCATTCGAGGGGGTAGGCCAGTGTGATTTCTCACAGGCCATATCCCGTTTGAAACAAACAACCACCATCTCGACATGGTCTATTGCCCCCCGTCCCTGCCCATCTGGCCCACAGCCAGGTGCGGCACAATCGGCGCTTCACTTTCATTGACGCCCGCAGCCATGGCTTTCTCCGACAACCTCCAGCAACTGCCCGCGATCGATCACCTTCGTGGCATTGATCTCATTGACCAAAGTGGCCAAGTGGTGGCGACCATCGACAACAAGCCTGGGCAGGCTGGCTCGGTGAGGGTTTATGCCGCACTGGCCGCCAAACATGGCCGCCTCGATGCCGCTGCGGCCACCGAAGGCCTGGCGATCTATGCCGAACACACGGCGGACTCGCATGCCAACCCTGGCAAGCATCCCAACATTGATCGGTTGATCGCCTTGATCGATTCTGGCGAAGTGCTCACCGCCAAGCTGCTGCCAGCGGTCAAGATTTATCACAACCCCGGGTGCGGCACCTCACGCAACACCCTGGCCTTGATCCGCAACAGCGGTGCGGAGCCAGAGGTGATCGAGTACCTGAAGACACCCCTGAGCCGCGAACAGCTGGCGGTGCTGGTGGCCGATTTGGGCATCGCTGTGCGTGAACTCGTTCGCGACAAGGGCCCGCTCTATGAAGAGTTGGCCCTGAACAATCCCCAGCTGAGCGACGACCAGTTGCTCGACGCACTGGCGAGCTACCCTGCCCTCATGAACCGCCCCGTGGTGGTCACGCCCAAAGGCACCCGGCTGTGCCGACCTTCGGAGTTGGTGCTCGACATCCTGCCGGGTGCCCAGCAAGGGCCGTTCACCAAGGAGGATGGCGAACAGGTCATCGACGAGCACGGCCAGCGCGTCTCACCCAAGCCGGCTTGAGTCGGTCTCATCGTCATGCCGATGCGCCCATCGATACAGCATGGGCAGCACCAGCAGCGTCAGCAAGGTCGATGACAGGATGCCGCCGATGACCACGGTGGCCAGGGGCCTTTGAACCTCAGCCCCTGTACCCACGGCCATCGCCATGGGCACAAAACCCAGGCTGGCCACCAGGGCCGTCATGAGCACCGGGCGCAAGCGGCTCAAGGCCCCTTCGCGGATGGCTGGCGACAAGGCCATGCCTTGAGCCCGCAAGCCTCGGATGAAGGCGATCATCACCAGGCCATTGAGCACGGCCACCCCTGACAGCGCGATGAAGCCCACGCCCGCCGAGATCGACAGCGGGATCTCGCGCAGCCACAAGGCGGCCACACCACCGGTCAAGGCGAAGGGCACGCCGGTGAACACCAGCAAGCCATCCCTGAGGTTGCCGAACATGGCGTACAGCAGCGCCAAGACCAGCAAAAGCGCCACGGGCACCACGATGGCCAGGCGACGTGAGGCCGATTGCAATTGCTCAAAGGTGCCGCCCCAGGTGGTCCAGAAACCGGCCGGTGGCCTGGCTGTTGTCTCCAACTTGGCTTGCGCCTCTTGCACGAAGCTGCCGATGTCGCGGCCCCGCACATTGGCCGTGACCACCACGCGCCGCTTGCCGGCTTCGCGACTGATCTGATTGGGGCCGCTGCTCAAGTCAATGCTGGCCACATCTGCCAGGCGGACATGGGCGGGCGTCTTCTGGCCGTCTGCCATGGGCAAGCGAATTGGCAGGCGGGCCATGGCGTCGATGTCATGGCGCTCGCCCTCAGGCAACCGCACCACGATGTCGAAACGTCGATCGCCTTCGAACACCGCACCGGCTTGCCGACCACCCACCGCAGTGGCCACCGTGTCCTGCACCTCCGCCAGGCTCAGGCCCAGCCGTGCCAATTTCTGGCGGTCGATGTTGACGGTGAGCATGGGCAGGCCCGTGGTCTGCTCGACCTTGACGTCCTCGGCGCCGGGCACGCTTTGGAGCACCTGGGCCATGGCATCGGCCGTGCGATCCAGCGTGGCCATGTCATCCCCGAACACCTTGATGGCCACATCGCTGCGCACGCCCGAGATCAACTCGTTGAAGCGCATCTGGATGGGCTGGGTGAACTCATGGTTGTTGCCGGGCACCTGGTTCACCGCCATCTGCATGCTTTCGATCAGGTCCGCCTTGGCCCGCTTGGGATCGGGCCATTGCGCACGCGGCTTGAGCATGATGAAGGTGTCGGCCACATTGGGCGGCATGGGGTCGGTGGCGATCTCGGCGGTGCCCAGCTTGGAGAACACACGCGCCACCTCGGGGAAGGCCTTGATGCGATGTTCCAGCTGGCGCTGCATCTCCACCGACTGACTCAGGCTGGTGCCGGGGATGCGCAAGGCATGCATGGCGATGTCGTGCTCATCCAGACTGGGGATGAACTCACTGCCCAGGCGTGAGCCCATCAAAGCGGCCAGCGCCACGGCGACCACCGCAACCGTGAGCACCAATGGTTGGCTTGCCATGGCTCGATCGAACAACGGGGCGTAGACGCGTGCGGCCCATGCCATCAGGCGGCTGTCTTTCTCGGCCACCGGGCCTTTGAGCCATAAGGCCACGGCCGCGGGCACGAAAGTGACCGACAGCAGCATGGCCCCGGCCAGCGCCGCGACCACCGTGAAGGCCATCGGGTGGAACATCTTGCCCTCCACGCCTTCCAAGGCAAAGATCGGCAGGTAGACCACCATGATGATCAATTGGCCAAAAAGCAAGGGCCGGCGCGCCTCCTGCGAGGCTTTAAACACTTCGTCGAAGCGCTCGGCGGTGGTCAAGGCGCGGCCATGTCGGACCTGAGCATGGGCCAGACGCCGCACACAGTTCTCCACGATCACCACGGCGCCATCGATGATGATGCCGAAGTCCAGGGCGCCCAGACTCATCAGGTTGGCGCTCACGTGATTGGCCAGCATCCCGGTGAAGGTCAGCAGCATCGCCAGCGGGATGACCATGGCAGTGATCAAGGCCGCCCGAAAGTTGCCCAGAAAGGCCAGCAGGATCACGATGACCAGCAAGGCGCCTTCCAGCAGGTTCTGCCTGACCGTCGCCATGGCCTTGTCGACCAGGACCGTGCGGTCATAGACCGGCCTGGCGATCACGCCTTTGGGCAAGGTCTTGTTGACTAGCTTCAGGCGCTCATCGACGGCACGCGAGACCTCGCGGCTGTTCTCGCCCATCAGCATGAAGACAGTGCCCAGCACCACCTCCTGGCCATCCTCCGTGGCAGCGCCAGTGCGCAGCGCCTGGCCCGCCAGCACCTCGGCCACATCGCGGATGCGGATGGGCACGCCTTGCGCCTGGGTGATGACGATGTCGCGCAACTCGTCCATGCCTTGCACCTGGCCCGGCGCGCGGATCAGGTATTGCTCGCCACGGCGTTCGATGTAGCCTGCGCCCACGTTGGCGTTGTTGCGATCAAGCGCCCGGACGATGTCGTCCAGGCTCAAGCCATGGGCCACCAGCTTGGCGGGGTCGGGCGCCACCTGGTACTGCTTCTCATGGCCGCCGATGGTGTTGATCTCGGTCACGCCCGGCACGTGGCGCAGCTGCGGCTTGACGATCCAGTCCTGGATCTCGCGCAGGTCCATCGCGGTGTAGGGGCGCTTGTCGGGCTTGAGCGCGCCGGGCTGGGCCTCGACCGTCCACATGTAGATTTCGCCAAGTCCGGTGGCAATCGGCCCGAGCGTCGGGCTCAGCCCCGCCGGCAGGCTGGCGCGCGCTTCCTGGAGACGTTCGTTGACCAGTTGCCGCGCGAAGTAGATGTCAGTGCCATCCTTGAACACCACGGTGACCTGCGACAGGCCGTAGCGCGACAAGGAGCGCGCCTCGACCAGACCGGGCAGCCCGGCCATCGCCGTCTCGATGGGCATCGTGACACGCTGCTCCGCTTCCAAAGGTGAATAGCCTTCGGCCTCGGTGTTGACCTGGACCTGGACGTTGGTGATGTCCGGCACGGCATCGATGGGCAGGCGCTGGTAGCTGAACCAGCCAGCCAGGGCCACGCACAGTGTGCCCAACAGGACCAGCCAGCGTTGCGCCAGGGCGAAGCGCAGGATGTGCTCGAACAGGCCGTCGGTGCCTCGATTGGTGTCAATGCTCATGACTGGCCCCCGCTTTACCCAACTCCGCCTTGATCACGAAGCTGTTGGTGGCGGCATAGCGCTCGCCGGTCTTCAGCCCCTGCAGCACCTCCGTGAAGCGCCCATCGCTGCGTCCCAGCTTGACAGGGCGGACCGCCCACTCATCACCGTCCTGACGGACAAACACCACGTCCTGCTCACCCACGCGCTGCACGGCATCGGACTGAACCGCCAGTGGGGCCTCGGTTTGCGAGGTGCTCACCATCACGTCCACCGGCAGGCCGGGCCGCCACAGCCCTTGCGGATTGGGCAGCACGATGCGCGCCATGGCGGAGCGGGTTTGTTCACCCAGGAGCGCGCTGACATGGCCGATCACGCTTGAGGCCTGAGCTTGTAGAGCCGCAGACTTCACCTGAACAGCCTGCCCGGTGCGCACCATGGCGAGGTCCTTGGGCGCCACAGGCACCTCGACCCACACCGAGGACAGGTCGGACACCGTGAACACCGCCTCGCTCTCACCGAGAGATTGACCGACCGTGATGCGCTTGTCCGTGACCACACCATCGATGGGCGAGCGCAGCTCGAAACGCGTCAAGTCACCCGTGACCGTCGTCCCAATGCCCAGACTCGACAGCTTGTGGCGCAGGTTGCGCTCGGCGATTTCCGCCTCTTGCCAGGCCGCTTTGGCTTGCAGGTAATCCTGCTCGGCCGAGATCTTCTCTTCCCAGAGTTTTTTCTCACGCTCGAAGGTTGAGCGGGCAAGCGTCAGACGCTGTTGCAGGGCCGACGCCTGCGCCCGCTGATCGGCCAGGGCCGGGCTGGAGAGCACCGCCAGCACCTGGCCCTTCTTGACCCGATCACCCGCGTTGGCCGACACGCTTTGCACCAGGCCGGCTTGTCTGGGCACCACCTGCACCGTGCGGTCGCCGTTGTAATGCACCTCGCCCGCCAGCGGCAGCCCGATGGCAATGCGCGCGGGCCCAGCCATCGCCAGCGTGATTGCGGCCTGCTTCAATTGAGCCTCACTCAAAGTGACATGGGATGCGGCTTGCTCATCCTCGTGGCCATGCTCATGGTCTTGGTCCGCCTCATCGGTCGGATCCCCAGGGGCTTGCTTTTGCGGATGATCATGCGCATCCCCGGAAGGCGCAGCCCGGTCACGTTGAACGATGGCCCAGCCCAGCACCACGCCAAGCACGAGCACGGCGGCCATCGCCACCCAGGATTTTTTCGGACTCATGGTTGGGCTCCTGATTTGAGGACCTGGTTGTTGCTCGGGTTGGCGCCTGCGTTGGCAGGCTCGCCCAACAGTTCTCTCAGCGTTGCATCGGCTTCAAACACCTGGGCCTTGGCCTGCAGGGCCTGGGACTTGGCCTCAAAAAATGTCCTTTGCGCGTCCAACACGTCGATCACATTGAACTTGCCCAGCTCGTAGCCTCGGATGCTGGCGTCAAGAGCCTGGGTCGCGCCGGGCAGAACCTCCTCGTTCCAAGCCTGAAGCTGCGCCAGGGCCGATGCCAGTTGCTCAATGGCCTGGCCCACCTGCACACGTTGACTGGCGATCAGGGCATCGACCTCCGCCCTGGCCTGGTCTTCGCGACGGCTGGCTTCCAGCAGCCCACCCTGGTTGCGGTCGAACACCGGCAACGCCACGCTGAAGCCGATCAGCGCCTGGTCACGGCCCAGTTGTCGGTCGCGCTTGACGCCCAGACTGAGCGTCACATCAGGCGTCTGGAGAGCCTTCTCCCCGGCAGACAAGGCCTGGCGGCGCCACACTTCCTGCCGCGCACGCAAGGTCGCCGGAGAAGCCTCAATGCGTCCGTTGAGATCGGACCAAATGTCCAACGATGGCAAGGGATCACCCACGGCATCGACAGGCTGATCCTCAGACCAGGTCACCTCGCCCATGGCCGCGCCGAGACGCTGACGAGCCGTCCGCCATTGACTGAGCGCCTGCGCCGCCATGGCGCTTGTCTGCGCCTCGGCGATACGCGCCTTGACGGCCTCCACAGGCGAGACTTTGCCCGCCGCGACACGCCGCGCCACGGCCTGGCTGGCACGCCCCGCCAGGCTTTGCAGATCCCGGCTCAGTTGGAGACGCTCCTGGGCCACCAAGACCCCGCGAAAAGCCGCGATGACCTGGGCGTCCACCTGGGCCAGCTTGGCCGCAACATCTGTCTGCGCCTGCTGCCAGGCATGTTCAGCCACTTGCACACGGGCCTGCCGCTTGCCGCCCAACTCGATGGGCTGGTTGAGCTGAACCGTGGTGGTGCGGGTGTCACGTCGCGTGTCCTCCAGCAAGGTCGACAGCTCGGGGTTGCGCCACGCGCCGGCTTGCGTCACCGACGCTTGCGAAGCCTCGCGCGCCAGCACGGCCACACGAAGTGCAGGGTGCTGCTGGCTGGCCTGGGCACGCGCCGCGGCCAGGGTCAAAGTGGGCCTGGGCGTTTGAGCCCAGGCCAAGTCATCAAGGATCAGGAAAGAAGCAGCGAGCAAGGCGCCGTAAAGGCGCGCGGCTCGACATGGCACACGTCGTCGCATTGAATTCTCCGCCAACACAAGGGATGAATTCGGCGAGCAAACGGTTCAAGACCACCGGCCCCCGAGAGGGCCTCGACATGGTCAAGGCATGAGCTTCAACATTGAAACCCTGAGCCTGTCTGTCTCGCCGAGCTAGCGGGGGACAGCCCAGTTGGGGCGTTCGATGCGCGATGCGTCGAAGGACACATAGCTCACCATGGGCGCTTCAGCCATGGACGATGGCGCCAAAGCCTCAGGCAAGGCCTGCGGTGTCGCCACCAGCATGCACAGACAGGCGCCGCAGTGGTGGTCGTGATCGATCAACGGGGAGGCCTTGGCCTGCGCCTGGCCCTTTTCGTCATGACCACTTTGATCGACGCCGTCACCATCGGCGTGGTGATCGTGCACATGGTGCCCCACGTGAACAGCGGCCTGCCCCTGTTCATGCTGGCAATACGGCTCCGCCGCCACCCAGAAAGCCTGGAGTGGCAGCAGGATCAGCATGAAGATGGTGACCAGTCGGCGCATGGTGGACAGTATAGGCAATCGCTTGCGCTGCGTGTCGAGTAATCAAACCGCCTTCTTCAAGCCATCCATTGCCGCGCATTGCGGAACATGCGCAGCCAAGGGCTGTGCTGCGCCTTGTCACCGCTGGTCCAGCTCAATTGCGCATTGCGGAAAACACGCTCAGGGTGCGGCATCAGCGCGGTGAAACGGCCATCGTGCGTGGTCACACCGGTCAGGCCGCCAGGGCTGCCATTCGGGTTGAACGGGTAGGTCTCGGTGGCCGCACCTGTGTGGTCCACGAAACGAAGCGCCTGCTTGACCAGCGCTTGATTGCCACGCTGCGAGAAGTTGGCAAAGCCTTCGCCATGCGCGACGGCGATCGGCAAGCGGCTGCCAGCCATGCCTTGCAGGAAGGCGGACGGGCTGTCCAGCACCTCGACCATGCTCAGGCGCGCCTCAAATCGCGTGCTCTGGTTGTGCGTGAACTTAGGCCAATCCTGCGCGCCCGGGATGATGGGGCTGAGCGCGGCCAGCATCTGGCAACCATTGCAGATGCCCAAGGCCAGCGTGTCCTGGCGCCCGAAGAAGGCCGCGAACTGCTCTGCCAGCAACGGGTTGAACATGACCGAGCGGGCCCAGCCTTCGCCAGCGCCCAGGGTGTCGCCATAGCTGAAGCCGCCGCAGGCCACGAAGGCCTGGAACTGATCCAAGCGCGCACGGCCGGCTTGCAGATCACTCATGTGCACGTCATAGGTGTCAAAGCCACCCAGGTGCATGGCGTAGGACATCTCGATGTTCGAGTTCACGCCCTGCTCGCGCAGGATGGCGATCTTGGGGCGGGCCTTGCCTATGAAGGGCGCCGACACGTCCTCAGCCGGATCGAAGGTCAGGTGCACGTGCATGCCCGGATCGTTGGCCACGCCCTTGGTGGCGTGTTCGCTGTCCGCACAGGCCGGGTTGTCACGCAAGCGGGCGATGCGCCAGCTCACCTCGTCCCAGGTCTGGTGCAAAGCTTGCAACGGCGCGGAGAACACCGCCTTGGCATCGCGCCAGACCTGAACCTCGCCCTTGGTGTTTGGCTTGCCGACCACATGGCTGTGACGCGACAGGCCATGCTCGCGCAGTGTTTGCATGACGGCATCACGCTCGGCCGTGCGTACTTGGAGCACGATGCCCAGCTCTTCGTTGAACAGAGCCTTGAGCGTGAGTTCCTTGCGGCGCTCGCCCACCTGGCCGGCCCAGTTCTTGGAGTCGCCCATGTCGGCGCGGCTGTCGTGGATGCCATCACCCTCAGTCACCAGCATGTCCACATTCAGGCTGACGCCCGTGTGGCCCGCGAAGGCCATCTCGCAGACGGTGGCCCACAGGCCGCCGTCGCCGCGGTCGTGATAGGCCAGCAACTGCCCCTTGGCGCGCAAGGCATTGACCGCCTGCACGGCCTGCTTGAGCAACTCGGGGTTGTCCAGGTCAGGCACCTCGTTGCCGAACTGGCCCAGCACCTGCGCCAGGATGGAGCCGGCCACGCGGTGACGGCCTTCGCCCAGGTCGATCAGGATCAGGCTGGTGTCCAGTGCTTGGCCGTTCTCTTGCGTGACCAGCTGCGGCGTGAGCGTGCCGCGCACATCGTCGATGGACGCAAAAGCCGTCACGATCAGGGAGACGGGCGCGGTCACTTGCCGGGCCTGACCTTGTTCGTCGGTCCACTTGGTGCGCATGGACAGCGAATCCTTGCCCACCGGGATGGACACGCCCAGGGCTGGGCACAGTTCCATGCCCACGGCACGCACGGTCTCGTACAAGGCAGCGTCTTCACCCGCCTCGCCGCAGGCCGCCATCCAGTTGGCCGACAGCTTGACCTTGGCCAAATCGATGGGCGCGGCCAGCAAGTTGGTGATGCTTTCCGCCACCGCCATGCGCCCAGAGGCCGGCGCATTGACCGAGGCCAGCGGGGTGCGCTCGCCCATGGCCATGGCCTCGCCCTTGAAGGATGCGAAATCGGCCAAGGTCACGGCCACGTCGGCCACCGGCACCTGCCAGGGGCCGACCATCTGGTCGCGGTGGTTCAAGCCCCCCACGGTGCGGTCGCCGATGGTGATCAAAAAGCGCTTACTGGCCACAGTCGGGTGCCGCAGCACGTCCAGCGCCACTGTTTCCAGCGCCACGCCGGTCAGGTCCACCGTGCCACCGTCACGCGTCAAGCTGCGCACATCGCGGTGCATTTTGGGCGGCTTGCCCAGCAGCACGTCCATGGGCATATCGATGGCTTTGTCATCGTCCGGGCGGGTCTGGTCTTGCAGCACCAGTTCGCACACCTCGGTGGTCACGCCGACCACGCCGAAGGGGCAACGCTCGCGCTCGCACATGGCCTGGAAGATCGGCAGGTTGCCCGGCGCGATGGCCATGACATAGCGCTCCTGGCTTTCGTTGCACCAGATTTCCTTGGGTGCCAGGCCGGTCTCTTCCAGCGGCACCTGGCTCAGGTCGAAGCG
>CANBUA010000035.1 GCA_947372535.1 Burkholderiales bacterium | reverse complement strand
TTCGATTTTCCTTTTGGCCTGCCACGCGTGTTCGTACAAGCGCTGACCGATCATCCGCCTGCAGGCTGGCCTGGCGTGTCAAGCCCTGCCCTGATGGGGCGCGCCGATCACCTCATCGACCAACTGCACCGCCATTGCCAGACCCGCCAGGGCTTTGCCACCCTGATCGACACCTGGGGACAAAGCTGGGGCCCAGGCACCCGCCCACCCAAATTGCCCCACCGCCGTGCCGACACCGCGATGCCGGGCGTCTCCAGCACCAGCCCGCTGCAGACACGCTATGTGCCCGTGGGCAAGATGTACTTCGAAGGTTTTTGGCGATTGATCCAATCTGGCGTGGCCTTGCCTGGGCTGCTGGACGAGGGGCATCAAGGCGATGGCGAGGCTGCGGCCAGGCGCCCCCCACGCCACCGCGCCCTGGAGGCCTACCCCGGCCTGCTTGCCCACGAGATCCTGGGCCGCCAAAGCTACAAATCCGATGCCCGCGACGGCCGCACGCATGACCGCCTGGTCCAGCGCCTGAGCCTCATCGACGCGCTCGAACAAGGCCGCACCCGACTGGGCCTGCGCCTCAAACTCACGCCCGCCCAGCGTGATCACCTGGCCAGCGACCCGCAAGGCGACCGCCTGGACGCCGTGCTCTGCCTGATGCAGGCCGCCTGGGGCCACCAGCGACTGGCCGATGGCGATCCGCGTTGCGGCCTGCCCCTCGACGTCGACCCCATCGAAGGATGGATACTCACGGCATGAGCATCCTCACCGAACCACAAGCCAAACTCATCGACCACCAGGGGCAGCCCGCCATGCGCCTGAGCCTGCCCGACGGCTCGGCAGCCATCGTCATGCTGCACGGCGCCCACGTCGTGTCATGGAAGGCATCCTCCGGCAACGACCAGCTTTACCTCTCGCCCACGGCCAAGTCTGGCCCCGGCCAGGCGATTCGCGGCGGCATCCCCGTGATTTTTCCTCAGTTCGAGCAACGCGGCCCCGACCGCAGCCTGCCCCGCCATGGGCTGGTACGTACCCGGCCCTGGACGGTGGAAGCCACCAACATCGGCCGCGACCACGCGCAAGCCACTTTCACCATCACCGATGACGACAGCACACGCGAGCTCTGGCCCCATGCCTTCGCGCTTGAGTTGACCGTCAGCCTGGCGGCCCGCCGATTGGATCTGGAGCTGCACGTGCAGCACACCGGTGAGGCCAATACGCGCGCCTGGGATTTCTCTGCCGCGCTGCACACCTACCTGGCGACCAGCGACATCTCACAGCTCAGGCTGCAAGGCCTGGAAGGCTGCCGTTTCATCGATGCCGTCCACGACATGGAACGCGTGGAAGACAGCCCCGAAAAACGCTTCTCCGGTGAGATCGACCGCATCTACATCGACACGCCGCACTCACTGCTGCTGCGCGATGGCGCCCGCCGTTTGCAGATCGCCTCCGATGGCTTTCAGGACACGGTGATCTGGAACCCCGGCGCAGACAAATGCGCAGCTTTGAGCGACATGCCCGATGAAGACTGGCGCCGCATGCTCTGCGTCGAGGCAGCCCAGGTGCTCTCGCCGCCCAGCCTGGCGCCTGGCCAAGCCTGGACGGCCCGCCAGAGCCTCATCCTTCAGGAAGACTGAGCGAGCAAGGCCTTGATGTCGGCCGTCAAGGCATCGACCTTGGTGCCATAGCTGGCGAACAGCCGGACCTTGCCCTGCGGGTCGAATATGAAAGAGCCCGCCGTGTGGTCCATGGTGTAGCTCTTGCCATCGCTGCTGGGCACTTTCTGGAAGAACACCTTGAAGTCCTTGGCCGCCTGGGTCACCTGCTCGACGGTGCCGCGCAGCGCCACGAAACTGGGGTCCATGGCCTTGATGTAGTCGCCCAGCACCGCCGCGGTGTCCCGATCTGGGTCCACGCTCACGAAGATGCCTTGCAGGCGGTCGCCCTGCGCGCCCAGGCGCCGCTTGACCTCGGCCAGCTCGGTCATGGTCGTGGGGCAAACATCGGGGCACTGGGTGTAGCCAAAGAACACCACCACCACCTTGCCTTTGAACTCTGCCAGAGTGCGCACGCGCCCGCTCGAATCGGGCAGGCTGAAACCCTGGGCGTAGACCGCACCCGTGATGTCAACGGTGTTGAACTTGGTCGCCTGAGCAGGCTCCAGCGGGTTCATGCTTGTCCGATCGCAGGCACTCAGCGAGGACCAGGCCACCGCACCACCCAGCATCTTCAACAAAGCGGCCCGGCGCCCCGACCCGCGTTCAAAACCAGACATAGTGATCCACCAGCAAGGCTGCAAAAATCACCATGAGATAGATGATCGAGAACCGGAAAGTCTTGCGCGCCAGCTCATCGCTGTAAGCGCGGTAAAGGCGCCAGGCATACAGCAGGAACCACAGGCCGAACACCACCGCGCTGACCAGGTAGATCAGCCCGCTCATGCCATACACATAGGGCAACAGGGAGGCGGCCAGGAGCACGAAGGTGTAGAGCAGCACATGCAGGCGCGTGAATTCGTTGCCATGCGTGACCGGCAACATGGGCAGGCCGGCGCGGGCGTAATCCTCCACCCGGTACAAGGCCAAGGCCCAGAAATGCGGTGGCGTCCACACGAAGATGATCAGGCACAACATCCAGGCTTCGGGGTCCAGCGTGCCACGCATGGCCGCCCAACCCAGCACGGGCGGCATGGCGCCGGACGCCCCGCCGATCACAATGTTCTGCGGCGTCAAAGGCTTGAGCACCACGGTGTAGATGATGGCGTAACCCACGAAGGTGGCCAGCGTCAGCCACAGCGTCAGCGCATTGACCGCCAGGTACAGCAAAGCCGCACCGGCGGCACACAGGGCCGAGCTGAACACCAGGGCCTGGCGCGGGGTGAGTTCACCGTTGGCCGTTGGCCGCCACGAGGTGCGCTTCATGCGCGCGTCGATCTTCTGCTCGACCAGGCAATTGAAGGCCGCAGCGGCCCCGGCCACCAGCCAGATCCCCACACAGGCGGCCAGCGCCTTGATCGCCTCGTCCTTGGTCGGCACGCCCGGCACCGCCAGCAGCATGCCGATCACCGCGCAAAACACGATGAGCTGCACCACGCGAGGCTTGGTCAGCGAATAAAACTGCTTGATGCGGGAGGGAAGACTCACCGCCGCCAGCTCGGAAACCATCGAATCAGACATGGACGGAAAGAGGGGTGTAGGACTTTTGAAACGCGACGACAGCCGCCATTGTCTCAGGATGCGCGGCCGGCAGGTGTGACCATGCGGGTCAACCAAGCCACCGTGAGGGCTGCGCCGAGTGTATGGCCCAGTGCCCCGGCCAGCGGCCAGCCCAGCACCACATTACTCAAACCGGTGAGCACCTGCCAGATCAGGAGGCCGCCCAACACCCGCGCATCCAGCCGGGTGCGATCGCCTTTGACGGCGCGATGAATCAGCCAGAGCATGGCCAGCGTGGTCACCGCCGCGCCCAGGCGATGGGCCATGTGGATGGCCGTCAGCGCCTGCAGGGTGATGTAGCCGCCCTGCCCGTCTTCACCCAGGCCGCGCAACAGGGTCATGCCCTGAGCCCAGTCCATGTCGGGCCACCAGCGGCCCTGGCAGTCTGGAAAGGTCGAACAGGCCAGCACCGCGCCGTTGGTGCTCACCCAGGCGCCCAGGGCAGCCTGTGCGAACCAGATCAGCAAGACCAGGGCCGCCGCCCGGCGCAGTGAGCGCGCCTCGCTGAACCACCGGCCCAGGGAACGCGGCTCAGACAGCGCTCGGGCCTGAGCCGCCAGCAGCGCCACGCCCAGCAAGCCGCCCAGCAGATGCCCCGTGACCACCAGTGGATACAGCTTGAGCGTCACGGTCAGCGCCCCGAAAGCCCCTTGGGCGCACACCCACACGAAAGTGGCGGTCGGCCACCAGGGCGAGACCGCACTGACGCCCCGGCGCATGCGGTGCCGCCATGCCATCACCATCAGGACGGTGATCAGGGCGCCCACCGCGGTCGCCAGGTAACGGTGCAGCATCTCGATCCAGGCCTTGTCGTGCGTCACCGGCCCGGTCGGCGCCTGCGTCTGCGCATGGGTGATTTCATGGTGGGCGCCCAGCGGGCTGGTGCTGCCATAACAGCCTGGCCAGTCCGGGCATCCCAGGCCGGAGTCAGTCAGGCGCGTGAACGCCCCGAACACCACCAGATCAATGGTCAGGAACAAGGTGGCCAGGGTCAGGGCACGCTGCCAATCCCGGCCATTGCGCCCAGCACCGCGCAGGTACACCACCGCCAGGGGCAGCAGCGCGACCAGCCCGCCCAGCAGGGCCACACCGGCTGCAGGCGAGAGATCGATCAGGGACCACATCGAACTCATGGCCGCCCTGCCGTGTCCCAGAAAGCCGAAGCCTTGAGCAGCTTGGTCAGGTCCTTGAGCACCTGACGGGGTTCTGCATCCACCGGGAAGCGCATCATCCATTGACCACGCGGATCGACCAAATACCAATGCGCCGCCAGCGACTGGCCGGCCTGAGGCGCCAGCCACTGCCCCAGGTGAGCGGCATCCACCCTCAACACGGTGGCGTCCTTCATGGCATGGTCAAGCGAGGCGCGCATGGGGCGCTGATCGTCGATCAGCCAGACGCGGTCCACCCGGTCCATCTCCTTGCCCAGGGCCTCGCGGATCTGACGTTGAAGGTAGAGCTGCCGCTCGCAGCGGGCATCGCAATCGCCGCCAGCCACGGTCACGAACAGCCACTGCCCCTTGAGTGAGGCGGCATGGACCGGCGTGCCTTGCAGTGTCTGGAGCGGCAACGCTGCATCACTGGGCAAAGGCACCGGCGTGATCAAGGTGCCGTAGTTGGTTCGCGCCTGAGGGCGAACCACGTAGAACGTGAAGTAAGAGGCCACCACTGGCGCCGCACACACGGCCATCACCAACAGCATCTTCAAGCGGCCCAGACGGGTGCGTTGAGCAGGCTCCACGGCCGCAGGCAGGCTGTGCACGCTCATTTGCAGCATGTCTGCATCGCCGCTGGCATGGCCCGCAGAAGGTGCCTTAGGCGCGGTGGGATCGGGCAAAGAGGCAGAGGTCATGGATTTGTCAGACACGATCAATCAGTCAGTCGATCACTCAGGCTGGGCGCGGCGAGGCCGCCACCATTGGAACCACAGGTACAGGCCCACCATCACCGCCGCCATGGTGAACCACTGCGCAGCATAGGCCTCATGCTTGCTGACGTCGGCCTGCGGCTTCCACCAATGTCGCACAAGGGGCAGGTCTTGAGGGGCGTTGGGCTCCTCGTCGTCCAGTTGGGTGATGCTGCCGGGGCGCAGCACCACCTGCCATTCGGCAGCCAGCGCGGCCAAGTCCACGTTCTGGCGGATTTTGCCCGCAGGTGCGGAAGCCGCGGCCCCCAACTCCATCAGGTGCGAGGGTGCCTCGCTGACCCGGCCTGGCACGGTGACGATGCCCGTGCCGCTGTTGACGTTGGGCAGCAAGGTCCGGTCGGCCGCATCGCGGGGCACCCAGCCACGCTGCACCAGCACCACGCGGTCAGGACAACTGGTGCCGGCATCGGCCTCCAGACGCAGGGGGGTGAGCACGAAACGGCCTGCCCGCCCATCCATGGCCCGGTTGTCCAGGAATATCGTGTGCTCACTCAGCCAGCGGCCCCGCAGGCGCACCAGGCGCTGCAGATCACCCTGCCATGGCGCGGCATCACAAGCCAATTGCGCGTTGCTCAGTGGCGGCATGCGCTCGCGCGACTGCATGGCGGCAAACAGGTCCAGCTTGGTCTGCGCGCGGCTCAGTTGCCAGCGTCCCATGGACACCGTCGTGCCCACACCCACCAAAGTGGCCAACAAGACCACCGCCGAGCGGGATATCTTCATGAACCGGCCCACGGCTGCGCAGAGGCCCTATCATCGGATCGCATGAAAATCATCATCTTCTCAGCCTTGCTGGCCATCATCGCCGTGCTGTTCATGGCCGGTCGCGCCATGCTCCAGGACGGCCGGGACGGCAAGCCCAAAACCAACCGCATGGCCCATGCATTGGCACTGCGGGTTGGTCTGTCCATTGCCTTGTTCTTGTTCGTGCTGCTGAGCTACAAGATGGGGTGGATCCACCCCACCGGTATCCCAATGGGACGCTGACTCAAGTCCAGTAGACGATCAGGTACAGACCCAGCCAGACCACGTCCACGAAGTGCCAGTACCAGGCGGCGCCTTCGAAGCCAAAGTGGCGCTCGGGCGTGAAATGGCCCTTGTGGATGCGCAGCGTGATGAACATCAACATCATGGTGCCGATGAACACGTGGAAGCCGTGAAAGCCAGTCAGCATGAAGAAGGTCGAGCCATACACGCCTGAAGACAGCTTCAGGTTGTAGTGGTGATAAGCCTCGTAATACTCAAAGCCCTGGCAGCCCAGGAAGATGGCACCCAGCAACACCGTCAGCCACATGAAGGCGATGGTGGTGCCGCGCTTGTTGTCGCGCAGGGCATGGTGAGCGATTGTCAAGGTCACGCCCGAGGTCAGCAGCAGCGCGGTATTGATCGTGGGCAAAGGCCAGGGGCCCATGGTGCGGAAGGCTTCAACCGTGCCAGCCGGTGCTGCCGTGATGCCTGCAGCCGCCGTGGGCCACAGGGCCTTGAAATCGGGCCACAGCAAAGCGTTTTCGATGTCACCCAGGGCCGGTATGGAATAGGTGCGGAGCCAGAACAACGCACCGAAGAAGGCGCCGAAGAACATCACCTCCGAGAAGATGAACCAGGCCATGCTCCAGCGGAAGGAAATGTCGATCTTGTCCCCATACAGGCCTGTTTCACTCTCGTGAATCGCCTGGAGGAACCAGCGGCTCAGCACGAACAGCCAGCCCACCAGGCCGCCGGCCACGGCGTAAGGGCCCCAGGCCGAGCCATTGACCCATTGCGCAGCACCCAGCACCACAAAGAACAAGGCCGCCGCGGACAACATCGGATAGCTCGATGGCCCGGGGACGAAATAGTAGGGCGTGTGCCCTTTTGGAATCGCTGCCGACATAGTGAGTGGCTCCTGTGCTCGTCAAAATCTCAAATCAATGCGCAACGCCGCTGGTGACGACCCATCTCACCAACAGCACCAAAATACCGATGAACAGCAAGGCCCCCAGAACACCGGCCACAATCACGTGGACAGGGTTGAGCTTGGCCAGATCCTGTTCGTGATCCTTGGACTTCCTGACTCCGAAAAAAGACCAGCCCACGGCCCGCAAGGTCTGCAAGAACGACCCTTTGCGTCCGACTGCTTCACGAAGTCCGCCCTTGCCATCACTCATGGTCACGCCCCAGGCGCCGCAGGCACCTTGCCCCCGACTTCGAAGAAGGTGTACGACAAAGTGATGGTCTTGACATCACGCGGCAACTTGGGGTCTACCACGAAGACAACGGGCCACCGCTTGGACTCGCCCGGCTTGAGCGTGTATTGCTTGAAACAGAAGCACTCGACCTTGTTGAAATGGGCCGTGGCCTGCTTGGGCGCATAACTCGGGATGGCCTGGGCCGTCATGGTCCGATCCTGGCTGTTCTGAAAGTCATACATCACCGTGGTCATCTGCCCCGGATGCACCTGCACCGACCGCACCTCAGGCTTGAACGCCCACGGTCCACGCGCATTGGCATCAAACTCGATGGTGATCGTGCGCGAGAGATCGATCTGGCTGTTCGCGCCGGCCCGAGAGCTTGCGCCAGGCACTTCACGCTCGGCCAAGGAGAGCACATTGATGCCCAGCGCCTCGCAGATCGACTTGTACATGGGCACCATGGCATAGCCAAACCCGAACATCACCAGGGCGATCACCATCAGCTTGGTCAACAAATCACGGTTGCCCACCAAAGGCGCCGCTTTGCGGGGCGCCTTGGGCGATGGGGTGATCGTGGTGGCCTCGCTCATGTGCGCCTGACGTTTCAATGAGGATGCGAGAGCATCACCATCTTGGCAATGAAGCCCACGAAGAACACCAGCGCCACCGACGCCAGGATCAAACCCAGCTTCAGATTCTTCTGACGGACGGTGGGGTCTTTGGGCGCGCTCATCAGCCGATCACCCGCGTGGCGGTCGCATCAAGCTGCGGCGGGTTTTCATACGTGTGGAATGGTGCGGGCGATGGCACTTCCCATTCCAGGCCCTCGGCGCCATCCCAGGGACGCTGAGGCGCGGGCTCGCCCTTGCCCCTCATCGCGGGGATCACGATGAACAGGAAGAAGTAGACCTGGGCAAAGCCGAAGAAGAAGGCGCCGATGGAGGCCACTTCATTGAAATCGGCGAACTGCATGGGGTAGTCGGCATAACGACGCGGCATGCCGGCCAGACCCAGGAAGTGCATCGGGAAGAAGGTCACGTTGAAGGCGATCAGCGACCACCAGAAGTGCAGCTTGCCCTTCCATTCGGGGATCATCACGCCCGTCCATTTGGGCGCCCAGTAGTAGAAGCCGGCAAACAGCGCGTAGAGCGAGCCGGCCACCAGCACGTAGTGGAAGTGCGCCACCACATAGTAGGTATCCTGCAACTGGATGTCGATGGGCGCCACCGACAGGATCAGACCCGTGAAGCCACCCATGGTGAACACGAAGATGAAGCCCACCGCAAAGAGCATGGGCGTCTCAAAGGTCATGGAGCCGCGCCACATGGTGGCCACCCAGTTGAAGACCTTCACGCCCGTGGGCACCGAGATCAGCATGGTGGCGTACATGAAGAACAGCTGGCCGGTCACGGGCATGCCCGTGGCGAACATGTGGTGAGCCCACACAATGAAGGACAGGATCGCGATGGAGGCCGTGGCGTACACCATGGAGTGGTAGCCAAAGAGCTTCTTGCGGGCAAAGGCCGGCACGATCTGGCTGACGATGCCGAAGGCCGGCAAGATCATGATGTAGACCTCGGGGTGGCCGAAGAACCAGAAGATGTGTTGGTACATCACCGGATCACCACCGCTGGCGGGGTTGAAGAAGGCGGTGCCGAAGTGCCGATCGGTCAGCGTCATGGTGATGGCGCCGGCCAGCACAGGCATCACAGCGATCAGCAGGTAGGCAGTGATCAGCCAGGTCCAGCAGAACATGGGCATCTTCATCAGCGTCATGCCAGGGGCGCGCATGTTGAGGATGGTCACGATGATGTTGATCGAGCCCATGATCGAGGAGGCGCCCATGATGTGCATCGCGAAAATACCGGCGTCCATCGAGGGGCCCATCTGCAGCGTCAGGGGCGCGTACAGCGTCCAGCCCGCGGCAGGCGCACCACCGGGCATGAAGAAGGACGAGACCAGCATGATGGCCGCCGGGATCAGCAGCCAGAAGCTGAAGTTGTTCATCCGCGCAAAAGCCATGTCGGAGGCGCCAATCTGCAGCGGCACCATCCAGTTCGCAAAGCCCACGAAGGCCGGCATGATCGCGCCGAACACCATGATCAGGCCGTGCATGGTCGTGAACTGGTTGAACAGCTCAGGGTTCACGAACTGCAAGCCAGGCTGGAAAAGCTCGGCGCGGATCAACAGGGCCAGGACCCCGCCAACCATCAGCATCGCAAAAGAAAACAGCAGGTACAGCGTCCCGATGTCCTTGTGGTTGGTCGCGAACACCCAGCGGCGCCATCCGTGCGGGTGGTCGTGGGCATGGTCATCGTGGGCATGGCCGTGGCCGCCGTGATCCAGAACTGCGCTCATTTCATGATCCTTTCTGATCTCACTTGCGGGCAGCTTGCACTTCGGCAGGCTGCACGGTTTGCCCGGTCTTGTTGGACCAGTGGTTCTTCGTGAAGGTGATCACGGCGGCGATCTCGGTGTCTGAGAGCTGGCGCCATGAAGGCATGGCGTTGTTCTGGCCGTTGAGCAACACATGGATTTGCACGCCATGATCTTCGCTCAGCACCTTGGGTGAGCCGTCGAGCGCTTTGATGGCACCGCCGCCCTTGCCGTTGGGCTGGTGGCAGGCGGCGCAGTTGGCGCCATAGACCTGTTCACCACGGGCGATCAAATCGGCCTGGACCCACACCTTGCTGGGATCATCGGCCTTGGCCTTCTGTTCCTTGATCTTGCCTGCCGCCCACTCGGTGTAGGCCGCCTCGGTCACGACCTTGACGTGGATGGGCATGTAGGCGTGTTCCTTGCCGCACAGCTCGGCGCACTGGCCATAGAAATCGCCGGTTTTCTCGGCCTTGAACCAGGTGTCGCGCACGAAACCGGGTATGGCATCCTGCTTGATGCCAAAGGCGGGCACCATGAAGGCGTGGATCACGTCGTTGGCGGTGGTGATCACGCGGATCTTCTTGCCCACAGGCACGACCAGGGGGTTGTCGACCTTGAGCAGGTAGTTGTCGCCTTGGGGTGTGCCGGCATCGGACAAGGCGCGCTGGCTGGCATCGAGCGTGGAGATGAAGCCGATGCCCTCACCTTCACCCTTGATGTAGTCGTATCCCCATTTCCACTGGTAACCGGTGGCCTTGACGGTCAGGTCGGCGTTGGTCGTGTCCTTCATGGCGACGACCACCTTGGTGGCGGGCAAGGCCATGCCGATCACGATGATGAAGGGGATGATCGTCCAGATGATTTCTACCGTGGTCGATTCATGGAAGTCGGCCGACTTGGCGCCCTTGGAGCGACGGTGGGCAAACACCGAATAGAACATCACGCCGAACACCACCGCGCAGATGGCGCAGCAGATCCACAGCATCATCACGTGCAGATCCTTCTGCGCCGCAGCGATCTTGGTGACTGGCGTGGGCAAGTCCATTTGAAGCACCGAAGGACCGCCAGGCAGATTGCCCACGGCGGCTGAAGCGTGGGCCTGCGCTGCCACCAGCGCGGCCAGGGAGGCGCCTGCCGTCCAGGCTGCCCCGCGCTTGATGCGCCGAATCAGGTTCAAAGGATGATTTGGGTTCATGGTGTCGTCTCTGTTGACAATCTCTGAGTTCACGTCAGCGCCTGGGCACGTGCCTGCTGCCAACCGCCATGTTTTGGCCTTGTCCGAAAAAGCGATTTACCGACGGCTCGTCACACTGGGGCTCGACATTGAACTGCCGGATCTTACGGCCCGAATGCTGTTTGACGTGCCATCGATTGGAAATCGAGGCCAACAGCGCCAGAAATGCGAAGGGCAGCCTCCATGCTGCCCTCACTCGGTGACTTCCCAATCCGATCTTCACTGCCCGAGCCAGAAACGCCGAAACGGCCTTGGAGGGTGTGGCACCCAAGGCTGCATTCCAGACACCGAGCCTGAAAGACTCGTCGGACACGTAGGACCCTTGCGATAACGCAGCAGGCATGAAGCCATCACTCCGGACCCCAAAAGGTGCGACATGCCAGTCTCGTGAACCCGGCGGCCGCCCCCTGTTGGGCAAATGCGAGAAACCAATGGGCAGCCAACGGGCCGGGGCATCACATCCCTGGCGCCAGAAGGCCACATTCCTTGGGGGGCATTTTAGGCATGCCCTGCCTTCGCCTCAAGTTTCCTTGTGGGGTAAGTGGCATGGGTTTCCCCGAAACTGATGCGGATTTGCGTCAGCGGACATTTCGTGCTGGACAAGCGGCGCCAGGCCTGCTTCGATTCAGCGGTCCCGCCCCTTGACCATGCGCCGCATGTCGTCCAGCGACACCCGCGTCTCGGGCTGCAGGGCAAACTTGGGCATGGGCTTGACGGCATGGCCATAAACCAGCTCCAGCGTCAGTCCGAGGCGGCCATCGGGGCGTTTGAGCCCTTGGTCCAAGGCGTCCAGCAGACGATCACGCCACCGAGGGGTGCGACATCCCTGAAAGCGCCCCAGTGCAACATTGCCGCCCCAGGTGCGCCATTCACTCAGCATGGCTGGTGCGTCCGCCCAGGTCAGCGTCAAGTGCTCCATGTCCATCACCGGATCGGAAAACCCCGCTTTGCCCAGGGCATCGCCCAGGTCGTGCATGTCGATGAAGCGCACCGTGGGCAGGCCCCAGCCCATCTCCGCGTAGACCGCACGCAACTCTTGAGCCGTGTCCGGCCCCAGCCCCGAGCACATCAAAAAGCCATCCACCTCCAAAGCGGCGTGCCATTGTTGCGCGAGCAAATCGACGTCCGCCGTGGCATGCAGGCTCATGTTGGCCCACAGCATGTTGACGCCTTGCGCGGGCCAGCCAGGCGGGCGTTGATCTGGCTGGCGTAACAGCCGGGCGGGTGCCGGCTGCTTCCAGGGCATCCACCAGGGGCGTGCTTTTTCCTGCTCGGCCTGCCATCGGCTCAGTTCGCGCTCAGCCAGACCATCGTCGGTCTCCAGCACCCAGCGCAAGGCCTGCGGGTAGCGCCGGGCCACAACATCCGCCGTGCCGCCCAGGTGGCCAGACCAATCAAGCCATTGCGCCGGCTTGATCAGGATGGCGTCGAGCTTGTCGCCCAGGCGGCGTGCCACTTCCGCGTTCAACCAGGCCGGCTCGTCGATTCGGGTGGCGGCCAGCCGCCGATGGTGGCGTGCCAACGCACTGGCCTGAGGGGCTTCAGGCGGCAAGGATGAGGCGGGGGAAGGCTGTGCTGACATGTCGGGCGGGTTGACTCAATACCCCCGAAAGAGCGATGGTATGGACGAAAAGCTCGCCAGTATATTGAGCCCATGATTCATACAGGGAAGTGGACTTGGCCCACCATGTGCCGAGTGTGTCATCGATGGCAGGGGTACCACATCTGCACGGGCTGCACGGAGTGGGCGCACCTGGACGCCTCACGCTGTCACCGGTGTGCGGTGCGCGTCCAGGCCGGCCTGTCGATGTGCGGGATGTGCGAGGACATGCCGCCAGTGTTCGACCACGCGCTCGCGGCCGTGGACTATGAATTGCCTTGGTCGCCCCTGGTAGCTGCCTTGAAATTCCAGGAAGATCCCGCCCTGGCCAAGCCCTTGGCACACATGCTGGCGCAGTCGGTCAAGGCCCGCTGGACAGTGCCTGTGGCCAACTCGCCCGGGGCAACCGCCACCGTACCGCCACCCTTGAACTGGCGGCGTGGCGCACCCACCCTCATCGTGCCCGTTCCGCTGTCGGCCAAGCGCCTGGCCGAGCGTGGCTACAACCAGGCCTGGCTGTTGGCAGACCAGTTGGGCAAGCAGTTGAAGCGGCCCACCCTGGCCGATGCGCTCATCAAGGTCAAACACACGGAGCGGCTCATGTCGATGGACTCAAATGAACGCGAAGATCAGATCCGCGGCGCCTTTGCCGTCAATCCGGCGCATCGCCGCGCCATTGAAGAAGCCCATGTGGCGGTGGTCGACGACGTGCTGACCACGGGCGCCACGCTCAACGAAATCGCCCGAACCCTGTGGCTGGCCGGCGCCCGGGAAGTGTCTGTGTGGGTGATCGCCAGAACGCCCTTGCCCGATGCGTCCTTGTCGTCGGCACGCAGGGACCATGACCCGGATCAATCGAATGTCTGGCCCGACACGCTGGCAATGGCCTGACGGTTTTCGCGGTGCATGCGCTCGCCCTGCATCAGGAGCACGTCGATCACATGGCGCACGCGTTGGGGAATCAGCCGCCGGCTTGGATAGACCACATTGAACGACAGCCAGCCCGCCCGCCATTCCGGCAGCACGGTCACCAAATGCGAGGTCTGGAGGTCGTCGCTCATCATCCGCGGCGTGAACCGGCCGATGCCCATGCCGCTGCGAACGGCCTCCATGCTCAAGGCATAGTTGTTGGAGCGCCAGGAATCGGCCAACAGCACGGACTCGATGCGGCCATCGGCATGCGACAACTCCCAGCGCTCGCTGGTGGTGCCCATGTCCAGCACCGGCCATTGCAGCACCACACGGTGGCGCGCCAGGTCTTGCGGCTGCAAGGGCATGCCATGGCGTTCGATGTACTCGGGCGAGGCGCACAGCGCAAAAGGCACGGAAACCAGCGGGCGTGAGACCGCTGTGGAAGACACCCCATGGGCGGCATCCGTGATCACCACGTCGAAGCCTTCGGCCACCGGATCCACCGGGCGATCCAGCATGGCCACGTCCACGGCCAGGTCAGGATAAGTCTGGCGCATGGCCACCAGTTGCTGCGCGATGCGCGTCTTGCCGAACAAGGTCGGCAAGGCAATGCGCACCCGCCCGCCCAGCGCATGGTGCGCCTGGTTGGCACCGGTTTCGGCTTCTTCCACATCGGCCAGGATGGTGCGACAGCGCCCCAGGTAAGCCTCGCCGGCATCGGTCAGGCGCATGGAGCGGGTGGTGCGCTCCAGCAGCTTGACGTGCAGGTGCTTCTCCAGCGCGGCCACCTGGCGCGTGACCACGGCCTGGTCCAGATCAAGCTGGCGGGCGGCCGCGGCAAAACTGCCCGTGTCCACCACAAGCGTGAAGGTTTTCATGGCGGCGAGTCGGTCCATGGCGTCGATTATTGCAATTTCGTCAACAACACTATGCATCGCGAGGTGTTTATCTGCAAGTCACGCATGAATACATTGGAGTCCATGGTGATGCGAATCACAGCCAACCCGGCAAAACGCAGCACCAGTCAACCACTGTTTGGAGATCATCATGACCAACACCACCCGCCTTGCTGCCCTGAGCCTCTTGTCCGCCGTGGCCTTCGCCTCCGCCGGCCTGGCCCACGCCGACACCACCGTGACGCGCGCCCAAGTGCTGGCCGAAGCCGCTGAAGCTGCCCGCACTGGCGACGTGCTGGACTATGAAACCGGCCGCAAGCTGAACGAGCTGTTCCCTGGCGCCTACCCCGCCAAGTCGCGCCAATTGGCCACAGCCCCAGTCGCCACCCCAGTGAAGGCTGCCGCCGCCAAGGCTCAAAGCGACCAAGCCGGCAAGCAAGTCGCCAGCGTGACCGAGTGAGCCATGTCTGCCGCCGGGCATGGCCTGGTCTGATGGGACACTGCTGTTAGAGTGTTTGAACCCCATCGAACCTCCCCGAGTGCCATGCCCGCCAAGATTGTTTTTGCATCCTTTGACGAGCTACCGCCCCTGGTCGGACACGAGGTCACCACCACCGATTGGGTGCTGATCGACCAGACACGCATCGACCGATTCGCGCAGGCCACCGACGACCACCAGTGGATCCACACCGATGTGGCGCGTGCCAAGGCCGAGTCACCTTACGGCGGCACCATCGCGCACGGCTTCCTGACGCTGTCGATGATGGCCGAGTTCCTGCAGGCCAGCCTGGCCTGCAAGGGCATCAGCCTGGGATTGAACTACGGACTCAACAAAGTCCGCTTTCCGGCGCCCGTGCCATCGGGCTCGCGCATCCGGGCACAGATCAAATTGCTGTCCTGTCAAGCCCTGCCGGATCAGAAAGCCGTGCAGTTGACCTGGGGCGCCAACATCGAGATCGAAGGCGGCGACAAACCCGCTTGCGTGGCCGAGATGATCACGCGCTGGTATGCCTGAGGCGCTGACAGGCTGGCGTGTCCAGGCGCATGACCGCCCCGATGCCATCGCTGCCGAGCACTGGAATGCCTTGCTGCAGGCCAGCCCTCAGCCGACACCCTTTCTGCGGCACGAATGGCTGCAGGCCTTGCACGACACCGGCTGCGCCAGCCCCGACACCGGTTGGACCCCGCTTTTCCTGACGGCTCGGGGCCCAGACACGCCTGACGATGCGCCGCCCGACGGCGTGGCCGCGCTCTATGTCAAAACCCACTCATATGGCGAATACGTCTTCGACTGGGCCTGGGCACGCGCTTATGAAGAGGCTGGGTTGCGCTATTACCCCAAGCTGTTGAGTGCCTCGCCCTTCTCGCCCGTGCCCGGCTCGCGCTTGCTGGTGAGCGCCCCGGCTGCGCGCTCGGTCTTGCTGCACGGCATGATCCAGCTGGGTGAGCAACTGGGCTGCTCATCGGCTCACGTGCTGTTCCCGGATGCACCTGATGCCCAGGCGGCACGGGATGCCGGCTGGCTAATGCGCCAGGGTGTGCAGTTTCATTGGCACAACCGGCAGGTGCTGGCTCCCGAACAAGGGCCTTATGGCGACTTCGCTGATTTCCTGAGCCACCTGCACAGGGACAAACGCAAGAAGATTCAGCAGGAGCGCCGCCGCGTGCGGGAAGCGGGCGTGACGGTCATGGCCCGCCAAGGCACAGCGATCCGACCGCAGGACTGGGCATTTTTCTACCGCTGCTACACGCAGACTTACCTGGCCCATGGCGGACCACCTTATCTGAACGAGGATTTTTTCAAGCTGGTCGCCCAGACCATGCCTGAGCACTGGCTGATGTTCACGGCCGAGGTCGGCGGCGAGCCGGTGGCCGCCTCCCTGCTCGGCATCGACACGGCCCTGGGCACCGCGTGGGGGCGTTATTGGGGCGCTGTCGGACACATCCCTTGCCTGCATTTCGAGCTTTGTTATTACGCGCCGCTGGATTGGTGCATCCAGCAAGGTTTTTCGTGGTTCGAGGGCGGCGCCCAAGGCGAGCACAAGCTGGCGCGAGGGCTGTTGCCGGTGACCACCTGGTCGGCCCATTGGCTCAAGGACGCGCGCTTTGCCGACGCCGTGAGCCGTTTCCTGGACCGCGAAGGCGCCGGGATGGATGCCTATGTCGATGAACTGAAGGACCGGCTGCCGTTCAAGCCGACGTCGTCCGAACCCGGCGCCGGGGTTTGACCACATTGGCGTCGACGCGTTCGGCCGACTGCTCCTTGACCACCTGATTGCACAGGTTGCGGCCCGTGACGGTCAGGCGCAAGCCACCGCCCTGCCACTCCAGCCAATCGAGCGCCACGTAGTCGTTGATCACGTCATCACCGATGAGGTGGGCCGAGCGGCTGTCCAGGCAACTGGACGTGTGAGGCAGTTGGGACCGAAGCTGGGCCTCGCGTGCGATGGCCGCCTGCCTCGCCGGGTTGGGCGCGGTCTTGACCATCATTGACTTTGGCTTGAGGGACACAACAGTTCCAAAAAATTGAGGCGTTCCTCACCTTACACCCTCTGCCTACGGGTGGCAATGGCGGTTGATTCTCTGGCGCAACGCCAGCACGGCGGATCACCGCCCTGCGAAAAACACCACCCTGGCGCGCCCCGTCCGCTTAGCCTGGTAGAGCGCCGCATCGGCCTGCTCCAGCGTCTGATCCAGGGTGCCGCCCTCGGCATGGCTGGCCATCCCGCAGGAGAAGGCCACCCTCAACAGCGGCAGATCAGCCGACATGCGCATGCCGGCCAGGGCCTCTTGCAAACGCAGCAGCGGGCCTTGGGCTTGCTCGAGCGCCGTCTGCGGAAACAGGATCAGGAACTCTTCGCCGCCCCAGCGCGCCAGGGTGTCGGACTCACGCAGCACACGCTGGGCCGCTTTGCCAAAACGGATCAGGACCTCGTCACCCACGCTGTGGCCATGCTGGTCGTTGACGGCCTTGAAGTGATCCAGATCGATCAAGGCCACGCAGAAGGATTCGCCATAACGCTGGCTACGCAGCACACAGTCTTCCAGTTTCTCCTGCATGTGGCGGCGGTTGACCAGGCCGGTCAAGGCATCGCGGGTGGCCAGTTGCTGTACCACCTCCAGGGCTTTGGCCAGCTCGGCGCGTTGCGCCCGCAGGCGGTCCCGCCAATGGATCAACTGGTAGGCGATGAACACCATCACAGGCAGACAGCCGGCCAGCAGTTCGAAGCGGATGAGCTCACGGGCCACCGGGTAGTAGACCGGGTCCCACCGGGTCAGCACGTACATGATGCTGCCCAGCATCACCATGCCGGCGGCGCCGACCACCAGGGTCTGCCGGGGCGTGTGGGTGTACATGCCAAAGACGGTGACCAAGGTCAGCAGGATCAAGATGATGCCGCGGTCGTCAGGACCCGTGGCAATGTAGGCCAGGCCAATGCCGACCATGGCCAGGATGTTCTGGGGCATGGTCAACGCCGGATCGGCGCGTGATCGGCTCCAGCCGCTGCGCACGAGGACCAGCATGACGAGGTTGATGGGGATGCTCATGAGCAGGGCCGGCAAGGCCCATGGTCTGAACAAGCCCGCTTGCGTGGCCAGCCAGCCCGCCACGCAACAAAAGGCGTAAACGAGCAGGCACAGCGAGACACCCAGCACCCGCCAGCGGGTCACGGAATCGGGCCCCAGGCAGCGGTTGAGCCAGGTGTCGTTTGGCTGCGGGTCGGTGGGCAGTGCGGTCATGAGACAACCGGCAGGGTGTTGGGCCTGGGCTCGGGCGCCACCACGGCAGGCGCCTTGCCCTCGGACGGGCCATCGACATTGGCCACCACGCATCGGTTGCGGCCCTGGTGTTTGGCCTCGTAGAGCGCCTTGTCCGTGCGATCGAGCCAGCAGGCCATCGACTCGCCAGGCCACCATGGCGCCAGGCCGACCGAGACGGTCACCGTCAGTTGCCCTTGCTCGCCCATGGGCTGGCCCGCGACGCGTTGGCACAAGCGCTCAATGGCCACCTGAGCCTGGGTCTGGTTCACATGCGGCATCAGCACCAGGAACTCTTCACCGCCCCAGCGGGCCAGCTTGTCGACCTCGCGCATCTCGCCCTGGGCCAGTGCGGCGAAGGCGCGCAGCACTTCATCACCCACGCGGTGGCCGTGGGTGTCGTTGATACGCTTGAAATGGTCGATGTCGATGAGCGCCAGGCAGACGGGATGGCCCAGCCTGGACGCCTGCACCAGCTCTTCGGCCAGGTACTCGCCCATGCGGCGTCGATTGAGCAGGCCGGTGAGCATGTCCGTGGTGGCCAGGACTTCGGCCTGGGTCAAGGTGGCTCTGAGTTTTTGAGACTGGCGCGCGATGCGCACCCGGATCTCGCAGATCCACATGCCCACCAACGTCATCGCCAGCAGGCCGCTGGCCGAGACCAGCATATGGCCCATGGCCCGCACACCCGAAAAACCTGGTGCCTGCCAATAGAGCAGGCCCAACTGCGCAGCCAGCAACCACCCCGTGGTCCACAGGCCCAGGCAGAGCGTAGCGCGTGGTTTGAGGCGGAACATGGAGACCACGATGGTCTGGCCCATCAGCACGACCACATCGCCCCGGGCTGCGCCAATGAGCACATAGGCCACGATGGTGAGCGCTTCGGACAGCATGGCATGGGGCAAGGTCAGCACCGGATCGGCAAAGCGCTGAGACCAGCCGCTGCGGACCAGGGCATAAAACCCAAAGTAAAGCAGCGCCGTGGCCGCCCCCAAACCGTGAGCCACCGGCCAGGTCACCACGCCCAGCGATGCCGCATGGTAGGTGACGCCCACACTCACCGCATAGAACTGGCCCGTGGACAACGCGAACAAGCTGTGACGGCGCACCGCGGGGTGGCATCCAGCCAGCCAGTCCAGCAATCGGGACAACAGGGTCTTGAGGGCAATGTTCATTGGGCGTGGGTCGTCTTGCTTTTATCGACCGACCGGCGGGCTGGTTAAGCGCCCGATCATCTTTTTTGAAAAAAATGTATCAAGCCCCTCAAGTTGCGCCGGGAGGTGCCGATAAGACGACAAGGCCTTGTGCCGCAAGGAGTCCGGACATGGGCATCGCCGTCTTTTCCACCGCAATCTCCGGTCTGAATGCGGCCACCGCGCACCTGGATGCGTCGGCCCACAACATCGCCAACTCAGACACCCGCGGCTTCCATCGGCAGGAAGTGGTGCAGGTGGCTCAGCCCGAAGGCGGGGTGCAAGTGTCGGTGCAGCGCTCGCCTGTCGAAGGCAGCAACCTGGCGCAGGACATCGTCACGCAGTTGAGCGCCAGCTACACCTACAAGGCCAACCTGAAGGTGATCGAAACGGCCAAGGAGATGACTGGGCGCTTGCTGGACTTGCGCGCCTGATCTGACGACATCACCGGGCAGGTTGAACAGCCAGTGCGTTGCGGGCCAGCAGGAACACCGCAGCATTCCAGCTTTGCCCGGCCATGCCCATGGGCGTCAGGGTCTGACCGTGGAACCATTCGGTGAAGCGCCAGTTGTCCAGGCGGTTGACATGGGCCAGCTTGATCAGCTCTTGCTGCGCCAAGGTGCGCTTGCCCGCGTTGATCAGGGCAAGTACCCAGAAGCCACCCACGAAGGGCCAGATGCCACCGTTGTGATACTGGTGCGGGTGGTTCTGGTTGTGGCGGCCCATGTAGGCCCGCCAGAGTTCGTGCTCGCTGTCGATGGGCGTGGTCACCGTGCGCGCCGGATACGGGTCGGTCACCTTGGCGTTCTTCAAGGTCTTGATGATCTCGTGCGTCATCGAATCGCCGGCCAGGCCGTAGAGCATGGCCAGGACGTTGCCGAAGACGTCGCCTTCATCGCCCACGAAGGACAGGTTGACGAAGCTCAAGTAAAGCCCTGGGTTGCGCTGGCCACGGCGTGCGTAGTGGCTCAGCAGGCGGCCGCGCCGGTACTCGGGCAGGTCGCGCTGAAAGGGGTGGAAGAGGTGATTGAAGTGGTAGTGCGTCTCTTCCAGGCAAGGCAGGTCGAACAGCAGCTTGACGCGATACCACAAGGCATTGGTGTAGAGCACAAAGCCAGAGCGGGGCATGATGTCGGCCCAGTCACTGGCCTCGTTTTGCTGGAGCAAGTAGAAGCGCTGGTGCTCCTGCGCCATGAGCCAGTTGATGGCCAGGGCCACCTCGCGCTCCCAGCGCTGGGCCATGTCGGGCAAGGGGCTCTGGCGGCGAACGTGGTCCACCGCGATCAGCCACCACAAGGTGGCGTCGATGCAGCCCAGGTACCAGAAATCGGCATCCTGCCCTTCGGGGTCCACGTACTTGGGGATCTGACCATTGGGCGCTTGTAGCTGGGCCAGGGAATCGAGGCTGTCGATGGCACCTTGCTCCAGGGCCTCGTCGCCGCTGCCGGTCATGGCCAGGATGCAGATGGCGGCATCGCGCCCGAATACGCGGGTGTAACTGCGGGCTTCAGCGGCGGCCGTGCGGCTGGCGGCCAGGATGCCGCGCGGTGTCAGGTTGCGGCGCAGCAGGTCGAGCGATTCCGCGGTACAGCGATCGATCAGGTCCTGGCCCGACAACTCGACAGATGGGTCGGACACGAGGTCGTGGCAGGCTTCATTCATGGCGGTCTCCAAACTGCATCAGACCACATGTTGGCGCGACCAGGGCGTGCGCAATCCTGAGAGAACCCGGTGAGTCAGGGGATTTTGTCGCGTTTCGAGGTGGGCCACCATTCTTCGAGGCGGGCCGCCGCCCATTCGCGGCCGCCCAGGCCGAAGGCCAGGGCCAGCGCCAGGATCAGGCCGCCCAGGACGATCAGGAAGGCGTCGTGCAAGATGGTGCCGCCGATCTCCATCTGGTCCAGCGCAATCATCACCACGAAGGCCATGATGGCGTAGCGGGCCAGTCGGGCCAGGGCATCGCCATCTCGGATGCCGGCGTTCTCGCAATAGGTGTAGACGGCGTTGCCCAGGAAACGCGCGAAATAGGAGCCGAAGGCCAGGATCAGCAAGGCCACGATCACCTTGGGCAGGAACCACATCACCCTGCCCAGCAGTTCGGTCACATGCGTCAGGCCCAGGCCGTTGAAGGCCACCACCAGCGTAATGAGGATGACCAGCCAATAGACCAGGATGCCCAGCAGGTCCACCGTGTCGATCAGGGTGCCGCCTTTTTTCAGGAAACTGTCCATGCCGGAGCGTTTGGTCAGAATGTGGAAGTTGATGGCGTGCAGGCCGCGCTGGATGGCAAAACGCGCGGCCTTGGCCAGCAGGATGCCGATCACCATGACCAGCAAGGCCACACCCAGGCGCGGTAGGAAGGCACCCAGCTCGAAAAGGAAAGCCCTCAGCGGCTCCAGGTAGACATCGACTTTTTCCATGATGTTTGCTCTCTCGTGCCTCAAGCGGGCGTCTGGAGGATGGCGAGGATGCCTTGCAGCGGGATGCGCACCCAGTCGGGGCGATTGTTCAGCTCGTAGTGCAGTTCGTACAGCGCTTTTTCAAGTTCGAACAAACCTAACAGGCCACGCCCGGCCTCCAGCGACTCATGCAGGCCGGCTTGGACGGCGGTGGTCTCCGCATAACCATTGAGGAATGCATCGCGGGTTTGCTGCTCCCATTGCGCGGCGAAAGGCAGCAAAGCGGTGAGTTCCTCGTCGTTCACGGCCGAGCCGCGCAAGGCGCTCAGGCGGGCATAGCTGAAAGAGCGCAGCATGCCGGCCACGTCTTTCAACGGCGACTGTTTGATACGCCGCTCGGCAAAACTGCGTCCCGGCTCGCCTTCGAAGTCGATGATGACGAAATCGTTCTTGGTGAGCAGCACTTGCGCCAGGTGGTAATCACCATGGAAACGTGTCTTGAGCGCACGCGGCGTGCCCGTGGTGAAGTGCTCAATGCGCTGGCGGATCTGGTCCTTGGCGGCCAGCACTTGGCGAGCTTCGTCCTTGGCCTCTGGCAGCAGCTGATCCAGGCTGGCATCGAGCAGACCCAGGACCGAGGTGGCATCGGTGAGGATGCGGCTGCGGCTGGCTTGCAGGTCCGTGGCGACCAGGGGTTCGGGGTCGAACGCCGGATCGCCCGTGCGCTGGGCGAAAGCCAAGTGGAGCTCGCCCGTGCGTTGACCCAGGGTCTTCATCAAGTCCAGGAACGCGCCGTGGATGCCGGCGGGCTCGGGCTCATGGCTGGTGCGTCGCAGCTCCAGGTAGCGCTGCAGGTAGCCGGTGGTGTAGGCCCAGCCGTCGCCCTGGTTGGAGACGTGACCCTGCACGATGGCCAGGGTCATGACCGTGCCATCCTTGCCGGTGTATTGAAGCTGACCGGCCACGGGCACGCAGTTCGGGAACTTGACGATCTCGCTGAGGAAGCGCCCGATTTCGACCTCGGGGTTCACGCCCGGGCGGATGCGCCGGTAGCCTTTGAGGAAGAGCTTTTCATTGACGGTGACAATGGTGTTGCTGCTTTGGCCTTGCGGTTTGCCGATGGGCAAAGTGGCCAGGTCGTCCCGGCTCACGAGCGTCTCCAGCAGAGACGTGGCCCGGAACTGGAGTTGGCCTTTGTCGGCCTCCAGCGTCACATTGGCGGCCATGGCCTGGAGCATGGTGCGGCAAAACACCTCGTCGAAGAAGGCATCGGCCATGAGACCCACGCTGGCCTGTTGGCGGGTGCGGGCCACGGCACTGGCGGCCAGGGCTCGCATGCGCTCTTCGTCCTTGTCTTCCCAGGCCATGGCCAAGGGCAGGAAGTAGGTGCCGCCCTCCGCGCCTTGCCCGTCCACCTCGACCAGAGGCAGCAGCCAGCTCTGGCGGCCTTGTTCCCAGATGGCCGAATCGACCAAAGCGGTTTGTTTGATGGCAGCGCCCTTGCCGGCATACCAGCGCTGGGTCTCGATGAAGCGAGGCAGCATTTGCTGCTCGAACTGGGCGCGGGTTTTGATGGCCAGACCGATGCGCCAAGGCACCACCTGATCGCGGAACAAACTGAGCCAGCCATCGAAGAGGACCAGCACGGGCAACTCTTCCGTGGGCAGGTACTGGTTGTGCCAGGTGGGCACGTTCACATCCGTGGCCAGGCGGAACCAGTAGAAGCCATGGGCCGGGATGGTCAGCAGGTAAGGCAGATCGCCCACGGGCGGAAAGGCTGTGCGGCCCAGCATCTCGACCAGCACGCGGCCCTTGAAGCGGGACAAGTCCAGCTCGACCGGCTGGGCCGAGCGGCTGAGGTTGGCCACGCACAGGATGGCGTCATCGCCACGTTCCCGCAAGTAGGCCAGCACCTTGCGGTTGCCGGGCTTGAGGAAGTTGAGCTCGCCGCGGCCGAAGGCCTGGCTGGTCTGGCGCACGGCCAGCATGCGCCGCATCCAGTTGAGCAGGGACGAGGGATCGCGCATCTGCGACTCGACATTGACAGCCTGGTAGCCATAGACGGCATCCATGATGGGCTGCAGGTAGAGGCGCTGCGGGTCGGCGCGCGAGAAGCCGGCGTTGCGGTCGGGGCTCCACTGCATGGGGGTGCGCACGCCATTGCGGTCGCCGATGAAGACGTTGTCGCCCATGCCCAGCTCGTCGCCGTAATAAATGATGGGCGAGCCGCGCATCGACAAGAGCAGGCTGTTCATCAGCTTGATGGTGTCGATGTTGTTGTCCATGAGCGGCGCCAGGCGTCGGCGGATCCCTAAGTTGATGCGGGCACGCGGATCGGCCGCGTAGGTGTTGTACATGTAGTCGCGCTCTTTGCTGGTGACCATCTCCAGCGTGAGCTCGTCGTGGTTGCGCAGGAAGATGGCCCACTGGCAGCTCTCGGGGATGTCCGGCGTCTGCTGCATGATCTCGGTGACGGGGAAGCGGTCCTCCTGCGCGAT
>CANBUA010000034.1 GCA_947372535.1 Burkholderiales bacterium | reverse complement strand
GATGGCCTCAACGACGCACCTGCGCTGGCCCAGGCCGATGTGAGCATGGCCATGGCCAACCCGGGCGCGGGCAACGACCTGGCGCTGGAAACCGCCGGCATCACCTTGATGCGCGGTGACCCGCTGCTGGTCGAGGCGGCGCTGGACATCTCGGCGCGCACCACCCGCAAGATCCACCAGAACCTGGCCTGGGCCTTTGTCTACAACGTGGTGGGGCTGCCCCTGGCGGCCATGGGCTTGTTCAACCCCATGTTGGCCGGTGCGGCCATGGCACTCAGCAGCATCAGCGTGTTGCTCAACGCGATCACCTTGTTGCGCTGGCGTCCGAACTTGGCGCATCGCGTAAAATCCGGCTGAGGCTGTCCGTAGCTCAACTGGATAGAGCAGCTGCCTTCTAAGCAGCAGGTCGGGGGTTCGAGTCCCTCCGGACAGGCCATCACTTGCTAGGGGAAATCGCCTTTCCTGAATTCTCGGGTACATCCTGGGGAGAAATCAAGGCTTCAACCTTACTCATCTCCACCGCGTTTTGCCCCCCGTCGATCCACTTGGAGTAGACGCGCAGGAACATCATCACCGAGTGCCCAAGCTGGCGCGCTGCATAGGCTGGCGTCACCCCTGACATGAGCATGAGCGTGGCGTATGTGTGCCGGGTGTTGTAGGGGCCACGGTAGCGGATGCCCAATTTCTTGAGTGATGGCATCCAGTAGCGTTTACGCGGCCCGGAATCGTCCCCCCATCGCTCGCCAGTCATCGGCGCACGGAAACCCTAGACGCTTGCACTCGGACCAGGGCAGTCAATTCACCAGGCACGAATGGCAAGACTTTCTTAAGAGCCACAACCTGCCTTGAGTTCGGCGCTGCATTTAAATTCAGTCAACCAAGTCGTGAGCGACCGCCCCTGCGGGCAAGGCACCTGGAACGTCCTGGCGGATGAGGGCGACCATTGGCGCGACGTCGAGGGATAGGCTGTCCGCATCGCCGCCGGAGACGTGGTGGTGGCGCCTGCCGGGGCCATGTATCGGGTGCTGAACAACGGGGCGCAGGCGCTTGTCTTCGTGTCGGTCGTGAGCCCGGCGCTCTCGGGATAGGAGCCGTTCTGATCGTCGCCCCGCTCAACCACGCAGCGTCGCTGCAAACGTGGCGGGGTCGAAACTGATGGGCACACGGCGCACCAAGCGGCCGTCCGCAGACAAGACCAGCAGTGTCGGGAACCCCTGCACGGCATAGCGCTGCATGAATGCCTGGGCTTCAGGCGCATCGTAGTCGACACGCGAAAGCACATAGCCACTGGTGATCGCCTGCCGGACGGCTGCGTCTGTGAAGACCTCCGCGTGCAGCACCCGGCACGTCGGGCACCAGATGGCGGAGAAGTCCACCAACACCGGCTTGCCGCTTGATCGAGCCTGGGCCAAGGCCTGGTCAAGCGGCAGGAACGCCAGCGTCGTGGCCCGAAGCGCGGCCTCGCCTCGTGACGTCTGCCAGGCCGTGTGTGCGAAGTAGCCGCCGGTCGCGATGAGCCCGGCAAGGACGATCCTGAGCGTGCGTCGCTTGAACACAGGCAGGTTCATGGTTTTACTCCAGAGTTGCGCTGAGGATATGGCAGGCACGTGGCCCGCATCCTGGACCGGTGTCGCCGCTAGGGCCTTCACCGCCATCCTTGACGTGGGCAGGCTGGACGCCCTGACCCCAGGCATCCTCCGCTCTCCGCGCCATCGACCTATTGGGTTCAATTTACCTGGCGCCTTGGATGGTCTGCCCATCAACCGACCGGGTGATGGGGCAGTTGACGACAATGTTGGTGATGTCGAGGGTCAGATCCTGGACCTCCTCAGCCTGCAGGATTTCTTCCTCGGACTTCAGCTCGCGCGCCAGCTCAGGCCGCTTCCAGTGCACCAACACCATGCGCCACAACGGGCTGTACGACGCATCGGTGTTGCCGGGCCCGGTTGGGGCAGGGGCCGACTGGAACACCGTGATCTGGGTGTCGTCCATGAACTTGTAGACGCGCTCGACCACCGAGGGTCGGCCCGGCGCCGCCACGGCCTGCGCCAGTCGCGGCACGAGGTTGACGCCCAGCGACCGTGCCATCGTGGGGTCGGAGATGTCGGTGGTGACGTACTCGACCTGGTGGCCGTTCATCCATGCGAAGTGCAAGGGCAAGGACACGACAGCTTGCGGACGTGCGCCGCCCAGCGAAGCGCAGCCGCTCAGCCCGAGGACACCCAAGGTGCAAATCGCGCGACGCCGGTCATCCATAGACTGGGATGTTAACTGAGCGCAGGGCTTCCAGGGCCCGCATCGTCGACAGCGAGCCGCGCAGCCGCAAGCTCGGGCACTTCCGCACACCTGAACGGCAATTGTTTGGCTTTGGGCGCTGAAGCCGGCACGGCCGCGGCCGATAAGGGAAAGATGAAACAGATGAAAGTCTCGACGCGCCTGGCGATCCTGGTCGGATCGATGGCCGTGCTCGTCTACAGCATTGGCGAGCTGGGCCTTTTCGGCATCACCGACTCCAACGAGCGGCTGCAGTCGGTCTACGAAGACCGCGCGGTGCCGGCGGCGGAGCTCGGCGCCATCCGCGCCGAATTGCTGGAGAGCCGCCTGGCCATGAACGCCTATGTCGTGACCCCGACTGCAGACGTGGCGGCGCAGGGCATCGCCACCCTGGAGGCGAGCCTGGCCAGCATCGACAAGCAGTGGAAGGTCTTTGAAGGAAAGCCGCACGCCGGCCCGGAGGCCGAGCTGGTCCGCACCTTCTCTGCCGAAAGGTCCAAGCTGGTCACGGAAGGTTTCGAGCCCGCCCTGGCGGCCATGCGCGCGGCAGACCCGACAAAGGTCCAGCAGATCCTGGTCAACAAGATCAGGCCGCAATTCGTGCCCGCTCAACATGCGCTCAAGCAGCTGGTCAGCTTCCACCTGGACGCCGCCCGGCAGCAGTTCGAGGACGCCACGGCGCGCTACCGGATGATACAGAAGGTCGCCATCGCGGCGGTGGTCTCTGGGCTGCTGTTCAGCATCCTGTTCGGGTTCGCCTTGATCCGATCCATAGCTCGGCAGCTGGGCGGCGAGCCCTGGGAAGCCACGGCCGTGGCGCAGCGCGTGGCCGCTGGCGAACTCAACACGACCATCCAGCTCAAGCCCGGCGACCAGACCAGCCTGATGGCCCAGCTCAAGGCGATGCAGGAAGGGCTGACGGAGGTGGTCAGGCGGGTGCGCACCAACTCTGACTGCGTGGCCACCGCCAGCAGCCAGATCGCCAGTGGCAATGGCGACTTGAGCGTGCGGACCGAAGAGCAGGCCAGCGCACTGCAGGAAACGGCCACGTCTATGAAGGAGCTGACGGCCGCCGTGGCGCGCAATGCCGACAGTGCCGTGGAGGCGAATCAGCTGGCCCGGGATGCTTCGGGGCTGGCCGCCAAGGGTGGTGTCGTGGTGGGCCAGGTCGTGACGACCATGAGGGGCATCAATGAAAGCAGCAAGAAGATCTCCGACATCATCGGCCTGATTGACGGCATTGCGTTCCAGACCAACATCCTGGCGCTGAACGCGGCCGTGGAAGCCGCGCGCGCTGGCGAGCAGGGGCGGGGCTTTGCTGTCGTGGCCAGCGAGGTGCGCAGCCTGGCACAGCGCAGCGGCCAGATGGCCCGTGAGATCAAGACGCTCATCAGCGCCAGCGTCGAGCGCGTCGACGAAGGCACGGCCCTGGTGGATCAGGCTGGTTCGACAATGACCGAGGTGGTGAATGCCATCCAGCGCGTGACAGACATCGTCACAGCCATCAGCGCCGCCAGTGATCAGCAACGGTCCGACGTTGGCCAGGTCGAGGAGGCGCTCTCCAAAATGGACCACGGCACGCAGCAGAACGCGGCATTGGTTGAAGAATGCGCGGCTGCGGCCGAGTCGCTCAAGCAGCAGGCGACAGCGCTCGTGGAGGCCGTGGCCGTCTTTTCCGTCGGAAAGAAGCCCATCCAAGCGTAAGGTCGGCGCACTTGCTCACCCGTTCAATGCCGAGTCAGCGCAGTGGTGACCAGGATCAGACCGATCATGGCTGGATCAGCAGCCTAGGCGCCGTAGGAATGTCCGCCAGAAATGGCTCGGGCACCAATGAGTCAAGGCGCGGCGCCAGAGCTGGAAAGACGGTCGAGTGGCAATCATCGCTCGCGTTGAAGAGGGCGGTCAGTTCGTCAGCGCCGGGGCGGCCGGGAAGTCCACCGGCACCTGTGTCGTGCCATGCAGGTAGTTGGTGACCGTCTTGTCGCCAATCACGACGATGACGTCGACCAGGTTCTCTTGCGTCCAACCAACATCGAAGAATGCCTGCACGCGGGCTGGGTCGGCATGACCGCGTTCGGTGGCGATGTTCTTCACCAGCTTGGCCAGCGCGTCCAGCTTGGCATCAAAGCTCACGCCGCCGCGTCGGATCTCCAGCATCTGCTCGGCTGTGAAACCCACCATGCCGCCGATGACGGTGTGCGCCGCAAGGCAGTACTGGCAGCTGTTGACCTGGCTGACGACGAGGTTGACCACCTCGCGTGCCTTGCCACTGATGCTGCTCTTGGCGTTCTGGAAGGCCAGGTAATTGCCCAAGGCGTGCTCGGACAGCGCCAGCGTGGCGTACAGGTTGGGCACCATGCCCAGGCCGCTTTTCAGGGTGTCGAAGTGAGTTTGGTTGGCAGGGGACACTTGGTCGCGGGTGGGGACGTTGATGGTGGACATGGCAGTTCTCCAGTTGGTAGGGGCTTGAAGCTCAGGTAGGTAAAGAGGCGCAAGGTCATTGCGCGGTGAAGCCGCCATCGACAGCCAGGCATTGCCCCGTGAGGAAGCGCGCCTTGTCGCTGGCGAGGAAAACGATGGTTTGCGCTATCTCTTCGGGTGTGCCAGCACGGCGCGCCGGCAGGCTGGCCAGAAAGCTGTTTTTGGCGTCTACTTTTCCGCCCGTGAAGCGGTCGAGCATCGCGGTTTGCACCGGGCCAGGTGCCACGGCGTTGACGCGGACACCAACTGCCGCGCCTTCCAGGGCCGCGCTCTTTGTTAGGCCTTCCACGGCATGCTTGCTGGCCACGTAGACCGAGGCGCCCGCGATGCCCACCTGCCCAGCGATGGACGACAGGTTCACGGTAGCGCCAGCACCTTGCTTCAACATCACGCGCATCTCGTGCTTCAGTGCCAGAAGCGTGCCGAGCACGTTGGCGTCGAAGGTGCTCCGGTAGTTGTCTTCCGACGCTTCCGAAACCGGACCGAGCTGTCCCTCCATGCCCGCGTTGTTGATGGCCACGTCCAGGCGGCCAAAGCGCTGAACGGTGCCCTCTATCAGTCTGCGCACATCGACTTCGATGCGGACATCGGCCCGTATGTACTCGGCCTCCACGCCCAGCGAGCGAAGCTCACCAGCCAGTGCATGGCCAGCTTCGTCACGGCGGCCCGAAACGACAACTGAAGCACCTTCGCGGGCAAAGGCGAGCGCACTGGCGCGGCCAATGCCGGTGAGGGCGCCGGTGATCAAGACGACGGGAGGGAGAGCGTTCATGGTGTGCTCCAAGTGGCGAGTGCGTTGCGATGGAGTGAACTGTGATTGATGCCATTCAATTGAACTAGACGGAAGATTTGACTAACATTCATGCCAAATTGGAATGAATGACGGCCAGTCATGGACCGCTTGACTGCCATGCAGATTTTTGTTCGTGTCGTCGAAAGCGGCAGCTTCTCGGCGGTGGCGCGTGAGGGCAACACGACCCAAAGCTCTGTGAGCAAACATGTTGCAGCGCTGGAACGTGCGCTCGGTGCACGCTTGCTCAGCCGGACCACGCGATCACTGGCGCTGACCGAAGAAGGCGAGCGCTACTTTGAGCAGGCAAGGCGCCTCGTGGCCGAAATCGCCGAGGCGGAAAGCGGTTTGCGCCAAGGTGGGCAACAGCTCACCGGCTGGCTGCGCGTGGCCGCCTCGGTTGGCTTCGGGCGGCTGAAGCTGCTGCCGTTGGTGAGCAGTTTCCTGGCTGCTCACCCGGACATGAAGATCGACCTGCGGCTGAACGATGGCTTCATCGACCTGGTCGAGCAGGGCATCGATGTGGCGGTGCGCATCGGGGAACTGTCAGACAGCAGCCTGGTGGCCAGGCGCATCGGCACCAGCAAACGCGTGCTCGTGGCCAGCCGTCAGTATTTGCGGTCGCTACCCAAGGGTCTGAGAGTGCCCAGCTTTCCCGATGACTTGCTGCGACTGAACTGCATCGTCTACACGGAGTTGTCAACCCAGAACGCGTGGACTTTCACGGCGGGCGAAGGCGCATCGATGGAGGCCGGTACAACGGTGACCATCCGGGCGAATGGCCGCCTTCAGACCAACAGCAGCGAGGTGGTGCGTGCTGCAGTGCTGTCAGGCATGGGTGTTGGATACTCACCGACCTGGCTGTTCGAAGCGGAAATGGCCCAGGGGGATCTGCAGGTATTGTTGCCCGACTGGCCTGCACAGCCCATCCCGGTGCACCTGGTCAGTCCCGCCCAGCGAAGGCAATCTGCCAAGGTGAAGGCCTTTTCCGACCACATGGCCATGGCTATGGCGTGATTTGCCGGGCATCTGCGACAAGCTGGCATCGCGCTTGCTCGTTCGACCTGATGTGAGCTGGAGCTTTCAGATGTCTCGACGAATTTTTCAAGTGGCTGACCACCTGCAACCCAGTGAAGGGGAGCCCATTCGCTCGGTTGTGCATGAGACGACTGACGCCGTCGTCGTCGCATGGACCGTCAAACCAGGCCAGCGCATCAGCCCGCATGTGCATCCCAGCGGTCAGGACACGTGGACCGTGATTTCGGGTGTAGGTGAATACCAGGTCGATGAATCCGGCAAGACCGTGAGGATCGCAGCGGGTGACATTGCTGTGGCAACCTCTGGCGCAGTTCATGGCTTGCTCAACACGGGGTCGCAGGACTTCATTTTTGTTTCGGTCGTGAGCCCGGCTCTCGCTGGATTCGAGAAGCTTTGAGCGCGCCACACGTGTAGCGCAAGGACCACGGTCGTCCTCCGTCGAGGCCGCTTCTATCCTCTTGTCGGTTCACTCTCCAGCATGAGTGAACGTGTTCGTGCCTGGATCGCCGGAACGACATCGACCTCAAACCAAGGGTTGGCCTTGAGCCAGATGTTGTTGCGCGGGCTCGGGTGCGGCAAAGGCAGCATCGCAGGCCAGTGATCGCGCCAAGCGCGTACGGTTTCGGTCAAGCTTTTCGTGCTGTCGCCAGGCAAATGCCACGCCATGGCGTACTTTCCAATGACCAGCGTCAACTCGATCTGCGGCATCGCGCGCAACAGCTGCTCACGCCATTGCGGCGCGCATTCGCGACGGGGCGCCAGGTCGCCCGATGGTCCGGCACCCGGATAGCAAAAGCCCATCGGCAGAATGGCGACGAGTTGCGGGTCGTAGAACTGCTCCCTGCTGATGCCGATCCACTGACGCAGCCGCTCGCCGCTGGCGTCGTCGAAAGGCAAACCACTGGCGTGCACCTTGCTCCCCGGCGCCTGACCAGCAATCAGGATGCGCGCGCGGGCGTCGACCTGCAACACCGGGCGCGGGCCTTGCGGCAAGTGCGAGGTGCAGATTGTGCAAGCGCGAACCTCTTTCAACAGGGTTGGCAGGCGCATGGTGGCTGTCACGGTGGATAGGTCCCTCTCAGGTAGTAGGCGATCTTCTGTCTCGGAATCATGCGCTCGGGATGGCTGAGCCAGGCGTCCAAGGTCTTGTCCGACCAAACCACCGGGATGCCTTCAGGCCCCCTGAAGCATCGCACCCGACTGTGGAGCCTGAGTGTCAGCAATGCCTCGGCTCTCGTGCAACGGCTTGTTGCGGTCGGCATCGCCTGCCCTGGACCGACTGCCGCCTGCGAATGACTACTGCCCCATAACTGTCTGGCATCGCACCATGAATTCATCCCATTTCACAGGATGAAGGCGGCAGCCTAATCTCCATCCCTGTTGAACGCCAGGCTCCTGGGTGGGGAATGAGATGCAAGACAAATCAATTGTGGTGGTGGGCGGCGGCTTCGCTGGAACCACCTTGGTGCGTGCACTAGAGCGGCAAATACCCCCTGAGTGGCGCCTGATCCTGATCAGCGAAGAGAGCTACACCACCTTCAACCCCATGCTGCCGGAAGTGGTGGGGTCGGCTGTCTTTCCTGAACATGTGATCGCTCCTCTTCGGCCTATGCTGACTCGGACGCGTTTCATCATGGGGCGCCTTACGAGCTTGAGCCGCGTACGCCAACACCTGCGGTGTACGACGCTGACAGGCGAGCTTGAAGTCGCCTACACCCACCTTGTTCTGGCCTTCGGCACCCGTGCCCACATTGACATCCTGCCTGGGATGGCAGAGCACGCGCTGCCGTTGAAGTTGGTGGGTGATGCCATGCACATCCGCAACAAGGTGCTGCAAAGCATGGCTTGCGTCGAGTTGTGCGGGGAGGAATCACAGCGGCGTCGATATGGGCACATCGTGGTCGTGGGCGGCGGGTTTTCTGGCGTGGAGGTGGCCGGTGCGCTGGCTGACTTCATGCGCAGTGCCCGCCGCTACTACCCAGGCATCCGCGATGGTGAACTGTCAGTCACCCTGCTGCATGACGGTGACCGGCTGCTGCCAGAGCTGCCTGAGCCACTGGGGCGTGCAGCTGCGCGTTCGCTGAGTCATCGCGGTGTGGATGTCCGCCTGGGTGACAAGGCAGCCCATGTCGATGCCGACAGCGTGAGCCTGGCAAGCGGGTCGAAGTTGGCGACTCGCCTGGTGGTTTGCACGGTAGGCACGCGGGCCAATCCAGTGGTGGCGTCGTTGGGGTTGAGCCATGCGCGTGGGCGCATCCAGACCTTGCCAGACTGTGCCGTTGACGAGGCACGAGATGTCTGGGCGATAGGTGATTGCGCGGCAGTGCCCAACCAGTTGGGTGGCGTGTCGCCACCTACAGCCCAATTCGCAGTGGCCCAGGCCGAGCAACTGGCGTGCAATTTGATGGCCCATCTGCGTGGCCAGTCGACACGGCCTTTTGCATACAAGTCCAAAGGAATGATGGCCACGACTGGCCACCGCAAGGGCGTGGCTGAAGCGTTCGGTCTGCACCTCAGCGGCTTGCCTGCGTGGCTGCTGTGGCGAGCGTATTACCTGTCACGCATGCCCACCTTCGGACGAAAGCTGCGCATCTGGGTCGAGTGGACCTGGAGCCTGTTCTTCCCCGCCGACATCACCCATTTGCGCTTCACGCGCACCCACGAAGTCGATGCGACTCAACCCTAGGAGATCATCATGCTGAAGGAACGTACCGTCATCGTCACCGGTTCCACATCGGGCATTGGGCTGGGCATTGCCAAGGGCTTTGCCGCACAAGGCGCCAACATTGTGCTCAATGGCTTCGGGCCCGTCCAGCAGATTGAACACCTCCGCCAGGAAATGGCGCAGAACTTTGGTGTCACGGTCGTCTATGACCCCGCCGACATGAGCGAGCCAGAACAGGTGCGTGGCCTCGCAAGGCTGGCCAAAGAAGTATTTGGTCATGTCGACATCATCGTGAACAACGCAGGCGTGCAGCATGTGGCCCCAATCGAGTCCTTCCCGGACGACAAGTGGGATGCCATCGTGGCCATTAACTTGTCATCGGCCTACCACTTGATCAAGGCAGTGGTGCCCGGCATGAAGGCGCAAGGGTTCGGCCGCATCATCAATGTGGCTTCGGCACATGGCCTTACGGCTTCGCCATTCAAGTCTGCATACGTGGCAGCTAAGCATGGCCTGATCGGACTGTCCAAGACCGTCGCCATTGAGCTCGCCAACGACGGCATCACTTGCAACACGATTTGCCCGGGCTATGTGAAGACGCCGCTGGTCGAACAGCAGATTGCCGATCAGGCCAAGGCCCATGGCATCTCGCCCGAGCAAGTGGTGCGCGATGTGATGCTGTCGCATCAGGCACGCAAGGAATTCGTGCGGGTAGAAGAACTGGCCGCATTGGCCGTGTTTTTGGCTTCCGAACAAGCTGCATCGATGACGGGCTCTGCCATCGCAATGGATGGCGGCTGGACTTTGCACTGAAAGGCAATCGATATGAAAGACGTTTGTATGCCCGGCGACTACGTCCGGCAAGTGGCGGCCTTGCGGCCGCAATTACTCCGGGCGGCCCGTCGACGCGAGCGTAACCAGGCCTGGGCCGAAGATGCCGTGTCGGAAACCATTCTGGCTGCACTGGAGCGTCCTGAAGCTTTCCAGGGGCGCTCCCAGCTTCAGACCTGGTTGACGGGGGTGCTCAAACACAAGCTGGTTGATCAGTTGCGTCGACATGCTTTTGAACCACTTGCCTGGGCGCTCGATGAGCAAGGAGCACACAGCCAGGAGACGGCGCAACCCGGCCATGCCGCCATCGACTGGCGTGACCCAGCCTCGCTGGTGCATGAAAAGCAGGTGCTTGTTCAGGTAGATACCTGCTTGCGGACCTTGCCATTGCAGCAGGCCAAAGCCTTTTTGCTGAGGGACTGCATGGAACTCGATACAGACGAGGTCTGCCGGGAGCTGGGTGTCAGCGCAGGCAACCTGTCCGTGATGCTGCACCGCGCGCGCCGAAGTCTGCGTGAACGGGTTGCCCTCGCATGACTAACCGTCAATTTCAATGCAGGAGCGTGCCATGAGCACTTCGAAATCAATGAAGGCGAACTTGCCTGGGCAAGTGGTGCTGGTGTTGCAGGGTGGTGGCGCACTGGGTGCCTACCAGCTTGGGGTCTACCAGGCCATGCACGAGGCGGGCATAGAGCCAGCCTGGGTGGTGGGTACGTCGATCGGGGCAATCAATGGCGCCATCATTGCGGGCAATCCCCCTGATCGACGCTTGGCCCAATTGCATGCTTTCTGGGATCGCATGGAGATCCAGGGCTCGACATGGTTTGGCGGTGGCAACCACATGGCGTCCGGCTGGTTGGGCAACACCCTGCCCAATCTCATGACCATGAGTGGTGGTCTACCGGGGTTTTTCCGGCCCACTCTGGCGAGCATGATGGGGGTGCACGCACCCATGGGCATCGAGAAGGCTGCGTATTACTGCACCGAGCCTTTACGTGAAACCTTGAACCAGTTGATCGACCTGAAGTATCTGGCGAGCCAAGCCACCCGCCTGACTGTGGGAGCGGTCAATGCTCGCAGCGGTGCCATGACCTATTTCGACAGCCAACGCAGCGACCTGTGCGTGGACCATGTGATGGCGTCGGGCGCCTTGCCGCCTGCCTTTCCTGCGGTGCGCATCGATGGCGAGCCCTATTGGGACGGTGGCATTTACTCCAACACGCCGACAGAAGTGGTGCTGGACGACAACCCGCGACGCGACTCGGTGATCTTCTCGGTGCAGCTGTGGAACCCCGAAGGGCCGGAGCCGGAGACCCTGTGGCAGATCAATGGTCGGCAAAAGGACATTCAGTTTTCAAGTCGCTCTGCCAGCCATGTGGCCGAGCAGCAAAAGATCCACAAGCTGAGGCACATCATCCGGGAACTGGTCAAGCATGTGCCTGCGGACCAGCGGCGCGACCCAACTGTGGCCGAACTGGCCTCTTGGGGATGCGGCACGACCATGCACATGGTACAGCTGATGGCCCCGCGCCTTCCCAATGAGGACCAGACGAAAGACATCGACTTCACAAGCCGTGGCATAGAGGCCAGATGGGCAGCAGGTTATGCCGACACCCGACGCGCCATCGAGCAGGCACCGTGGCAGCAGGCTGTGGACCCGCGCGATGGCGTCGTGATCCACGAAGTTCACTGAGCGAGCCTGCCATGAATGTATTCATGCCTGCGCTGCTGACGGGCAGCATCCTGCTGGCCGCACTGATGGGCTTTGCCATCCAGCGCGGTGCCACCTGTACCGTGGCTGCCATGGACGAGCTAATCAATCAGCGCCGTTCCAACCGTCTGGTCAGTCTGGCCGAGGCCGCCATATGGGTTGGGCTGGGTGTGTTGCTGGCGCGGCAGGTGGGCTTGGTCATGCAAGTACCAACTGGTCACGAGGCGAGTTGGCGAACTGTGCTGGGTGGTGTTTTGCTGGGCGGTGGTGCCTACGTCAACCGTGCTTGTGTGTTCGGCGCCATTGCGCGCTGGGCATCGGGCGATTGGGCTTATGCGGCCACGCCATTGGGCTTCTTATTGGGCAGCGTGGTGTTTCTACGCGTGGCGCAGAGCATGGGCTCTCCTCAGCTGATGCAGGCCTCGCCAGCGCAAGCCTTGCCCGATGGCGCGGTGATCCTGATTGCAGGCTTGCTTTTGTTTCGGGCATTGTGGGCAGGACGCAGTTCGTGGCGCGAGGTGTTGACCGCGTCACCTGCGCAAACTGCATGGCTTCGTGCGCGACGGTTTGCTGCCAAGTTGTGGTCCCCGCGTCCAGCGACGATCATCATCGGCCTGGCTTTTCTGGGCATGATGTTGATGGCGGGGCCTTGGGCCTACACCGAGTTGCTCAGCGAGTGGGCAGCAGGCATGCCCAAACAGGCCGTGATCAGGGTCTTGCTCGCTGTGGCCTTGTTCTCAGGCGCCGCTCTGGGCGGGTGGACCGCGGGCAAGTGGCACTGGCATGGCGTGCAATGGACGGGCATTGCGCGTTGTCTGGCTGGCGGCGCGCTGATGGGCATGGGCAGCCTCTTGATTCCAGGGGGCAATGATGGCCTGATCCTGGTGGGCATGCCCATGCTGTGGCCTTACGCCTGGCTGGCCTTTGCCGCCATGTGCGCGACCATCGCCAGCTTGATGATGCTGGCGCGCCGCTGAGGTATCACGCAGCCTGCCAGTAAGTCACACAGTACAAACCGCGCGCATCGTTCAGGCCCAACTGGGGCACAAAGCCACTGCTCCTTGCAAGCTGCGTGATCATGTCCTGGCTGTATTTTTGAGACTGCTCGGTGTAGATGATTTCTCCGTCATCGAAATCGAATCGCAAGCCCAGCTTTTCGCTGTAAACGGTTTGTGCGCACTGACTGACCAGGAAGCTGCGTGCCGCACCGTCCAGGGGCGAGTACGTGGCGAAGTGCCTGAATCTATCTGTCTTGAAATCGGTGCCCAGTTCGCGGTTCATGCGGTGTAGCAAGTTCAAGTTGAATGCAGCCGTCACCCCTTCGGGGTCGTTGTAGGCATCCAGGATCGTTTGAGGGTTCTTCATCAGATCCAGGCCAAGCAGGAGGCCATCACCTTCATGCAGGTGACTTCGGATCAGACGCAACAACACCTGGGCCTCATCCTGTGTCAGGTTGCCCAGGTTGCTGCCCATGAACATGACAATCTGATGGCTTGTGTCAGTGCTGCGTTGCCAGCCAAGGTGATAGTCACCGACCTGGATGCGCACAGGCAAATCCGGCAGACGCCGGGTGAAAGCCTCAAGCAGGCTTTGCAAGGCATGTGCAGAGGTGTCAATGGGCAGGTATGACAGGCGTGCGCCTGCCTGGTGGAAGGCGGCACACAAATCGATGGTCTTGCTGCCGTCGCCACTGCCCAGTTCCACCAGCTCGAACGGGTGCCCATCGGGGCACAAGGCGTCCAACAACGCCGGCCACTGTGCGACCATGATCTCGCGTTCGGCCTCTGTGAGGTAGTACGAGGGCAATTGCATGATGCGCTGGAACAGACGCGAGCCCTCGTCATCATAGAAGTAGGCGGAGGGCAAACGCTTGGGCACCTGCTTGAGCCCTTCTATGGCGCTTCGCGACAAGGCGTCCAGTGTTAGCAAGTTCAGCATGCTGAGGTCACTTTCAAGAGATGTTCTCAGCCGCGTGCCAGCCGGATGCCGGTGTACTGCCAACGCAGGTGCGGGTGAAAGAAGTTGCGGTAGCTGGCACGCGCGTGGCCAGGTGGCGTGGCAAACGACGCACCACGCAAGACCTGCTGGTTGACCATGAACTTGCCGTTGTATTCACCCACGGCGCCCGCTGCCTTCCGAAAGCCCGGGTAGGGCTTGTAGGCACTGTCGGTCCATTCCCAGCGTTGCCCCCAGAGAAAATGGCTCTGGGCTGCTTCCCATTCGAACTCCGTGGGGAGGCGACAGCCAGCCCACTGTGCAAAGGCATGGGCTTCGTAGTAGCTGACGTGTGTCACAGGTGCATCGGCTGGGAGCGGTTCCGCACCGCGCAATGTGTAGTGCCACCATGCGCCCGTCGAGTCGTCCTTGAACCAGTAAAGCGGCGCCCGGACGTTCTCGGCATCAAGCCAGTCCCAGGCTTCGGCATGCCACCACTCTGCGCGCTGGTAACCACCTTCGGCCACGAACGCCATGTAAGCGCGGTTGCTGACCAGGCTGTGCTGGATCTGAAAAGGGCGCAAGTGCTGTGCATGCCGTGCCCCTTCGTTGTCGAAGCTGAAACCAGGGCCTTCATGACCGATGTCGTACAAGCCACCAGGCAGGTCGAGCCAGGTCGCGTTCTCCGTGCCGTCAAGTTTGGCGGGCTGGGCGATGTGTTCGCACGCTGTATCGATGTCTGCCACGGGGTTGACCGCGTAGGGTGGCATCAAAGGGTTGAGGCCCAGGATGTACTTGATGTCGGTGAGCAGCAATTCCTGGTGCTGTTGTTCGTGCTGCAAGCCCAACTCGATCAGCTGCAGCACGTCCTGGCTCAGATCGCGCGCCAGCCAGTGCTGCATTCGGGTGTCGATGTGCGCTCGGTAGGCCAGGATCTGGTCAACGGTCGGCCTGCTCAAAGCCCCTCGGCGAGCCCTTTGAACGCGCTCGCCAATGGATTCGTAGTAACTGTTGAACAAATAGCCGTAGCGTGGGTGAAAGGACGGTTGCTCAGGCTCCAGCTTGGGCAAGATCAGGGACTCGAAGAACCAGCTTGTGTGCGCCAGGTGCCATTTGGGCGGGCTGACGAAATCCACTGGTTGCGGCACGTGGTCTTCGGGTGTCAGGGGCTGGCACAAGGACAGGCTTCGCAGGCGGATACCTGTGAACTGCTCGGGCAGGCCCTGGAGGGCGACGTCAATACGATGCGGCATGGACCGATCCGGGTGTGCGTTCGAACGTGCCCGTGAGCGGCAAGCACACGGGCACACATCACGGGTTCCGCAAGACGGGCACTCATGCAGACCCTGCGGCTCAGTCGGACGTTACAGCGGATTTCTGACACCGACACGGATTGGCCAAAATCAGGGGCGGCTAGCCCATGGCAATCTCATCCGCTTTTGAGTTTGCGGAGCAGCTTGTCAGGGATGTTTTGCACCTGCACAAAGACCAACCCGTCCAGCGTGTTGTTGAAAGCCGCGTCGACGTTGAAGGCAGCGAATCGGCCCTGCAGATCCAGATAGTGCTTGATCAGCATGGGGAGGCCCAGGCCCGGACCCAGGCCGTGCAGGTAGCGTGACAATGCCGTGGGGTCGGCCAGACCAGCGAGCACACTGGTGTAGCGCGTCGGCAGCATGCGAGTCTGCAGCTTGCCGGGGTTGAGTGGCCGCACCAGCTCGCTCAGCTTCGCGTCCATGTGGTGATGCTGTATCGCTTTGAGCAGCAGCGCTCGCCCCAATTCACTGTAGCTGGGGCTGATGCTGACCGGACCGAACAGGGTTTGCACCTCGGGGTGGTGGTCCAGCAAGGCCGCAATGCCTGCCCAGAGCAGGCGCAACGCCCGGCTGCTGCCCTGGTGATCGGGGTGCACGAAGGAGCGGCCCAGCTCGATGCTGGGCCCGATGTGCTCAAACAATGCCGGGCTGTAGTCGAACAGGCTGCGTGAATACAGGCCATGCACACCGTGGTCTCGCACAATGGGCTGGCCAAACCCAAGCCGGTAGGCGCCCAGAATCTGCTGCCTGGCACGGTGCCAAACGAACAGCTGCCGGTAGTACACGTCATACCCATCCCGGTCCTGCGCCAGGCCCGTGCCCTCACCAGCCTGTCGGAACGCCAACTCGCGCAGGCGGGCGATTTCATCCATCACAGCAGGTGCCTGAGCGGCAATGCCGCAGTAGACCTCCAGCTCACCAATGTGCAGCAAGCGGTTGGCAATGGGCTGCCGAGCGATGTCTGCGGCCAGGGCGGCCGGGGCGACTGGCGCGGTGATCGGTTCGGGCGGCGGGTTCGGGATGCGGGCACTCATGGCGTCAACCCCTCCAGGGCAAGCCTGACCGTGCCCAGTGCACCTTGGGCACCGAAGCTGCGCTCGACCACATCGACACGGCTGCGGCTGTGGTGTACCAAGGTGCTGCAGCGGGTGCCATAGCCATCGAAGTGGATGAAGGCGGGGGACAAGGCGCGTTCACGCGCCAGGCTCACACCGGTATGGGGCAGATCGGCATCTTGCGCCAAGCGGTCATCGGCCAGCAGCGCCCAGAGTTCAGCCTCCAGGGCGGCGCTGAGCCCGTTTGCCCCATGCGTCTGCATCGCAGCCGCGAAACCGCTGCGCAAACGCCGAACCTTGGGCCAGGGGGTGTTGAAGTCGGCGTTGGACACCGCCCAGGTGCCGGGCTCTGGCAGAAACCACCTGCCGAGCCTGCTCTCCAACGCGACCAGTTCATGGCCATCAAACAGCAGCAAGTTGAATGGGTTGTAGGCCGCAGCGTCTGGGGCCAGCGTCGCCATGAACTGCACTGCGCTTTGATTTCCGCGCAGGAAAGCGGTGACGATGGTGCCGCGCGAGGGTGTGCCGTCACGCATGCTTGAAGGATCGCGGTAGTTGGTCAGTGCCGCCAACCGGCCCGACGGCTGGTGCAGGCCCAACCAGGTTCCGCCGCCCTGCGTGTCCTTGCCAGCCACGATGCCATTTGGCCAGTGGTGCAGCGGCTGTGTGGGCCGCGCGTAAAACTCGTCGCGGTTGGCCGCCAGCACCAGCGGTGTGGGGGACTCAGGGCACCACTGGAAGCTAATGAGGCACATGGGGACCCTCTGCGCAAGGCAGTTGCCGAATGGCATCGGTCACCACGTCAGGTGATTGCCACAGCACAAAGTGGCCGTCCTGCGGCCGTTTGATCACCGTCAGCCAGCGGGCTGGCATGCGCTGGGCCACCTCGTCGGCGGTGGCAGGCATCACCAGTTCGTCCTTGGCCCCTTGAATCAGGATGAACGGCACATGCAGGGCAGGCATGGCGGCTTCCAGCTTGGCCAGCTCCGTGGAGAGCGGCATCATTTCCAGGTTCGACAGCACCATTTCCTGCGGCAGCAGCCATTGCACGAGCCGCCAATTGGCCACCTCGTTGTACCAGCGCGGCTGCTCTAGCGCGGAAGCCAGTGAGCCTGCCACCGAGACCACGCCACATACCTTGTCAGGCGCATCCAGGGCCATCCAGGCGGCGATGGGGCCACCAAGCGAATGTCCAACCAGGATGGCTTTTTGGCCCGCTGGAATCAACTGTGCTAGCAGGGCTGCTTGGGCGCGCAGATCGGGGATGACCGGGCCGCTGGAGCCCGCGAAACCTGGGCGGTCTACCGCCACTCGGGGTCCCAGGCCCGCCAGCTGCGGCGTGGCCAGAAAATGTGCCCATGCCTTCCAGTCGCCGGGTGAGCCATGGATGAACAGCAACATGGGCTGACCATACTGGCCGGGCATCTGCATGCTGAAGATGCTTCGTTCGCCCATGGTGTTGGCGACGGGCACCGGTTTATCGGCCCCAGGAAACAGCGTGTTGACATCGCCTCTCGGGTAGGGCGGGTTGCCACAGGCGGCGAGAGCGGCGAATGCGCAGAGCGCCAGCAAGTGGTTCAAAAAGCGCATGAGCGCACCTGCCATCTGCTTAGCTTCGGCCCAGCAATGGCAGCCACAGTCCCTTGCGGATCCAAAGCAGCAGCGCACAGCACACCCAGACACCACAAGCCAACATGAACAGCTCGCCGCCATCGCTGCTGCCATCGGTGTTGATCACTGCGATGCCCAAAGGCGAGAACAAATGAAAAAAGATGGCGCCGCTGATCACTGCCAGGCCGACTGCTGCACCGGCCACTTGCAACATGCGCTGGCTGGACATGGCAGCCCCCAGCAGCACCAGCACGGACGCGATCAGTTCGCCCACACCGACCACTTTGGCTGATGCAATGCCGCCCGGCGCAAAGATGCCAGGCAGACCCAGCGACAAGGCCCATGGATTGAGCTTCCCTTCGAAGATGTAGATCGTCTCAGGCGAGTTGGTGAACTTGAAGAACAGCGACTGGATGAAGACGAAGGCCACAAAGATGGTCAGCAGCCAGTGGCCGTGCTTTTTGATGAATGCCATGTGATGCGCCTCTTGGGGTTATTTTTTCAACAGATCCTGGAACTTGCCGTCGGCCATCTTGATGAAGCCCGCGCGGTCCTTGTTCCAGTCTTTCTGCACAGAATCGTCGTAATTCAGGTAGAGCTTGCCGTCTAGAACGGTGAAGTTCTCAGGCTCCACCTTGACCAGGTTGTCTTTGGCCACGCCGTAGGCACAGTAGCCGCCATACTGCGGCGCGTATTTGTCAGGGCTGCCTTTGAACAGATCCAAGTTGGCCTGGCTGGCAAATTTCCATTTGGCACCCTTCCACTCGTAGACAAATTTGTCTTCACCTTTGACGGGTTTGTTCTGCGTGAAGTAGGCCACCGTGTCGTAACCATTGATGGCGGTGTCGGTTCTGCCGCCAAACAAGGAGTTTTTCAGGGTGTTGATGGGTGGCGCAGCCCAGACGCTGAGGCTCAGTACCATCAACAGGCAGGCGGCGAGAATGCTGCGAAAGTAGACCATGGCAAGATCCTTTGTGCTTGGTTCGGATGGAGTATGGTCGCCTCAGGTGGCGCACTCATTACAGGCACCTGGAGATTTCTTTAGAACCAGACTTCGCTGCGGCGCTGGTCTTCCAGAAAGCGTTTGAGCAAAGACATCGCGGACGTGGTGGGCACCCCCTGCTGTGCGTAGGCTGCGCCAATCTCGAATGCCAGAGACCACTGTTTGAACATGGCCCGGTAGCCTTCCAGCAAGGGCGTTCCAGGGTGGTAGATGTGCGCGCTTTCGGCCGACACACCATTGAGCTCGAGCACCTTCAGGCCCACGCCATCTTGAAAGTCGGCCACGCTGGGCACACGCAAGTCCATGCGGCCAAAGGCGTAGCCCGGTACGGCATCGAGAAGCCGCGTCAGAGTCCTCACCAGCGCAGGTGTGGCCAGGTGGCCCGCATCCAGGAACAGGCTGCCCCGGCAATGCGCACCGATTTCTACCAGCTGGATCACTTCTCCCTGTGGCGGCACCTGCTCCAGTTCATTGCGCCAGCGTGCAAACAACAGGCTGGAAATCAACTTGGCCCGGTCATCGCGCAAGATCAGTTCGCGCAGCGTGTGCCGGCCATCGGCCAGCACCTGAGGGAAGGTCTTGTGCACGATGGACAAGATCGTGGCCTCTTTCGCACTAGGTTTTCGCGCCACGTACACGCCGAATTCCTCGCCCGCGACATGGCGTTGGGCGATCACCTCGCCGCTGAAGCGGGTCAGGTAGTCGCCCACATCGGCTTGGCTGCGCGCCACGAACACCCCGCGACCGCGCTGGCCAATATTGGGTTTGAGCACGACTGGCAAGCCCTGCTCGGCAATGAAAGCCTGCACTTGGCGCAGCCGCGCTGGCGGCGTCTGGCCATCCACGAGCGAGAAGGTGGCCACGAGGTCAGGGGCATTCGCTTGGAGCGGTGCCAGCGCCAAATGCTTGCGCTCACCCACCATGCCGCCTGCCTCCAGGGCGGGGTTGGAGGCCGTGAAGGCCGTGGGGCTGCGGTGCTTCAACCCTAGCCACAAAATCCAGAGCACGATGGGCGCGTAGTACAGCCACGAGGGCCAAAACTCCCAGCGCCAGGCCCGCTCCAGCGTGATCGCCCAGCGTTTTCGCCAGGGCACGTTTGCTGCATGGGCGGCAATCGGGTTGGTCTGCCAGGGCAGGGTGCTGGGGCGCAGCTGCTTGGGGGTCATGCCGTCACTGCCCGTGACTCGAAGGCCACTGTCGCTGGTGCCTTGCCCAGGCCTGGTCCGAAGCTGAGGCCTTCTTGACGGGCATAGCCTTGTAAAATGGCAAAGTGGTGCACGGCATGGCTGGACAGGAAGGTCAACTCGCGCCCCACAGTGGACTGGCTGGCGATGTTGTGCTCACCTTGCAGGCCTACGCGCAAATGCACCGCCAACGGCACGTTGAAGCTGGCATCGCACCAATCGGGGCCGGCCAACCACTGCTGCAGGTCAAGCAGTCTGGACAAGGCAAAAGCAGGCTCGGTTTCAATGCGGGTGTCGCGCTCACGGGCGTCGTAATCCAACACCCTTGGCTGCCCGGAATCGCTCAAGGCCTTTTGCAGCGCATCGAAGTGCTCGATGATGTGGCGCACATGCGGGCCGATGTGGGCACTGAACGGGCTGCTGAAGTGAACGTGCTGGTGCACCACATCGGCAGATTGAGCCAGCACGTCCCGGCAATAGGCCAACAGTGCGACGTAGAGGTGGTTCAAGGGGGTCATGGCGGGGTATTGGTCGTGGTGCGCATCAGCAGGGCTGCATAACTGCTGCAAAAAATGATGTTGGGGATCAGGCCCGGAGCCAGAGTCAGCAGCACATGTTCGGTGTGGAGCACCGTGTGAACCGCGAGCAGGCAGGCGTACGTCAACGCCATGCCTCCCGTGAATGCCCGCGCCGGCCCCGCCCAGCCGGTTGACTGGCCAAAGAGCTGGCGCATGGCCCAGGTGCCACCGTAAGTCAGCAAGGCGCTGGTGGCCCAGTGTGAGGCGCCTATCAGCAAGGCTTGGTGGCGCCCTTGATCCCAGTTGGCCCAGGTCGCCCAGGCCCCATACACCGAACCGCCCAGCACCGCACCAACCCAGGACCCCATCAGCTGGCGTACCCTCGTGAGCAAGCGGTTGTGGGCACCGGCACGGATCTCCAACGGCAATGGGCGGACCGTCGCGGCACTAGATGGAGGCAGTGGCATGGCGTACTTCAGGTGTCATGGAGGGTTGGTCGAAGCACGGCCAAATTTCTTACAGCGCAAGAAAATTCCGTACCAGGGTCACGCCAAGCTTCCTTGGGTCTCCAAAAATTTGTTGCGATTTGCTTCTGACAATGCATTCTTTCGCTCGGGTGTCCAGCGCTCGATGCTGTCTCCCATTGGCGTGCTCACAGTTTTTTCCTTCAACGTTAGCGCCTGAGCAGGAATTCACCCGTGCGATTATTTCTTTCCATGCGGGATCCCCGCACTACAGATCAAGCGCCCCCAGCATGAACACCGCGAAGCACCCACCAAGCCAAGCAGGTGCACCATCGGTAGAGCTCGCGGAGATGCTGCAGAACGCAACGACAGCCCAGCGCGAGAAGGCAATCCAGATGGCTGCGGCGCTCCTGAGCAAGCGCGCTGAGCGAGAAGCCAAGGGTGAAACAGTGGATCTGACCACGAAGAGATGAACCTTGCGGCCCAGCCTTCTCTAGCGATTTGGGGACAATTGCATCCTGGCCTGGCCATCGATTCGAGATTGCCAACCGCCCCCACACCATAGGTACGCGTCGAGTCCACGGTCAAAGCAATCAGTTGCCGCTTTCCGCTGTCCAGCAGGTAGGAGAATGCACCCCCCATCGCTGTTTGACTAGGAAGGGCGCATGCCGCTGCTCCAAACTTGATCGTCATGACATAGACGTTCTTCCCCGAAGCCCTTGGCGCGACAGTGCCGGAAAATGCGAGGACGCTCGTCTTGGTTCAACCTTCCTTCGCAGTGAAACCACTCCTGGCTGGCGGGGGCAGCACGACCTCAGCCTTGAGACAAGCCCAAACGCGTGAACAACTTCACTGGTAGGAGAAAAATTCGATTTGGAGTAACGACGCTGTCATTTGGTCTTCTTAGCCTCGCAATGTCGCGGTGGAGGAAGAGATGTTGCAACCGATTCAACAGCCAGGCACGTCGCCCAAGCTGCAACGCCTGATTGATCAAGTTGAGCGCCTACAGTTGCATGTGGCCTGCGACCTGGCCAGCCCCAGGGCTTGGCTGGTCGAATGGTTGGGCACACCACAGGAGGAATTGAATGGGCAGCGCCCATCGCGCTTTCTTCTTCACGAGGACTTCGATCTCATTCTGGTGGGGATGCTTATCAAGGCTCGCACCGCGCAGGGATGACGCGCTCAAGTGGGTTGCGACAAACCTGCCCCACCTCAAGGACCAAGTGCCTTCGCCAGTGTGACGCTCAGCCAGGCGATGGCAACGGTCACTGGAAGCGCAATGGATGGCCGCAGCAGGCGAAAGCGCCACCGGGTCACACGATGACCGATCACGTCGGGACCCTCGTATGCGGCTGGGCGGTGAGCGTCCCACCAGAAGGTCAACTCCTTCATGGTCTGCACGGCCGTTGTCGTGGCGTAGAGCGTGGACATGGCAACAACAGTCCCTACAGCAGCCAAGACATAGACCAAGGCGCTAGGGTGCTTGTCCCATGCAAACGCCAGGGCCCCCAACAAGAACCCCTGCATGGTGCCGAACCATCCAAAGCGACTGTTGAGCACATTGTCTTCATGCTGTATCAGTGCCCTGATCACTGCCGCGTTGTCATGACCAACTGGGTTCACGTCATCCCTCCGGTGTCCAGATTGCAGTGCCCAACAGGCATCACACGATGCGGCCCAACCCTTGGGCGCTTCTGAACAATACCAAAGACCCAAGTCTCTTGCGCCCCCTAACTTGAACGCGTTCTGGTCTTGCTCCTGACGCGCTCAAATGTCTAGCAATCGGCCAACGGCCCACCAGGCCAACGGTCTGAGGACCGCACTTCGCAAGTCAGTGGATGTCCCAATTTCGCGTTTGATCAGGGCGCCACAAAACCATGCGCTGGTCATGATCCTTCGCGTTCAGCAGTAACCCTGCCTCGATCAATCTGTGAACACTCGGGGTGAGTTCTTCAACGTTCAACAGGCTTGCCAATGTTCCCAAGTCCGTGAACCCGTTGGCCAGGGAAAGCAATCGTCTGTCCAAGGGATCAAGTTCACTGTTGGATCGCATCATTTCGCTTCGCCCTGGAGCAGAACGAAACGGAATGAATTTGGCGGAAATCAATGCTTTGGACGCCATGCGCGGACCTCTAATCTGGGCTGTACAACTTGCAGCGGAGCCTACCGCAATGAAGGGCTTACATGTTGGACTTGCTGCGCCAAAATCAGGCCTTAGGCCTCTTTGGTCTGCCCGCAAGCGAGTTGCCATCGACGGGCACCTGGCCGCGACGGGCTAGCTCACCGATGCTCACAGTGGTGCAGATCCCGCCTCAAGCCGAAGGCGCGAAGCCTCTAAAGGACTGCATATGCAACATCAGCCAGAGCAACCAAGCCACACGGATTTGCGACCCAGTGCATGGAGCACCAGCAGTCCGTTGTGCACAATGTTTGGCATCGAGCACTCATCCACCAACTCATTGGGCTACCGTCTACCCGACCGGGGAACAATACGGGGAACGCGCCAAGCGCCACACAGGCCAAATCCACTGTTCATCGATGTTCTGGGGTGACTTTCATCCCCCTCCGGAGGCCACATGGCAAGGTCATGGCAAGGGCATGGCGAGGCCAGATGGCCACACCCAGGCCTTGGGTTCGCGCTTGCAAGCACGAATTCGTGCACGGTACGCACCTTGTCACCGCAGCTTCATCTGGCGTCCTTAAGCTGCGCAGCTTCAGTGACGAAGCGATGACACCCCTGCCGTGCGGCGCACCCTCCCCCTGTTCCTCCTGCTCCTCCCCCTTGCGCTGCTAAGCGCCTGCTCGCCGAGCCACCTGGTGTTGAACCGGATGGCCGACGAACTGGCCGCCCAGGGGCAAACGCAGGAAGATGACCTGCTGCTGGCCAGGGACGCCAGCGCCTTCTACCTCAAGCTCTCGGAATCCGTTCTGCGCCAGACGCCTGGCCACGTGGCGCTGGGCGAGGCGGTGGCGGGAGGTTTCACCCAGTACGCCTATGCCTTCGTGGCCTTCGAGGCAGAACGCCTGGAAACGCAGGACGCCAAGGCTGCCCAACGCATGCGCCAGCGCGCCGCGCGCCTGTACTGGCGTGCCCACCAGCATGCGATGGCGACCCTGGCGCAGCGCCGGCCGGGCTTCGCCAGAGACCTTGCCGACGGCACTTTGACGCGCCTGGACGCCGATCAGGTGGGCCTGGCCTACTGGGCCGCAGCCTCTTGGGGTGGCTTCATCTCGCTGTCCAAAGACCAACCCGATGTCGTGGCCGACTTGCCTTTGGCCATGCGCCTGGCCCGCCTGGCCTGGGAACGCGAGCCCGGCCACGCCGACGGCGCGCTGGCCAGCCTGATGGGCACCTTCGAGGCCTCCCGCCCGGGCGGCAACCTGGCTGACGCCGCCCGTTTCTTCGACCAGGCCGAGGCCTTCGGGGCCGGTCGCAACGCCGGCGTCCTGGTCGGGCGGGCCGAGTCCCTGACCGCTGGCGACCGCCCAACATTCGAGCGCCTGCTCCGCCAGGCCCTGGCGGCCTGCGCTGCGCGCCCGGACGTGGGCAACCAGGTGATGCGCGAACGCGCCCAATGGCTGCTGGACAGCGCCGATGACCGAT
>CANBUA010000033.1 GCA_947372535.1 Burkholderiales bacterium | reverse complement strand
TTCACGCCGCCATCGATCTCCAGGCGGATGTCTCGGCCCGAGGCGTCGATGATCTTGCGCACCTGTTCGGCCTTGCGCAGCGTGCCCTCGATGAAACTCTGCCCGCCGAAGCCTGGGTTCACGCTCATCAGCAGCACCACGTCCACCTTGTCGATCACCCATTCGAGGATGTCGATGGGCGTGGCCGGGTTGAACACCACGCCGGCCTGGCAGCCCTCGGCCTTGATCAGCTGCAAGGTGCGGTCCGTGTGTGGGCTGGCATCGGGGTGGAAGGTGATGATGTCGGCACCGGCCTTGGCAAAAGCCTGGGCCAGGGCATCCACGGGTTGGACCATCAGGTGCACGTCGATGGGCACCTTGGTGCCATCCGCCTTGACGGCGTGCTTGCGCAGGGCCTGGCAGATCATCGGCCCGAAGGTCAGGTTGGGCACGTAATGGTTGTCCATCACGTCGAAGTGGATCCAATCGGCGCCGGCGTCGATGACGTGGCGCACTTCGTCGCCCAGGCGGGCAAAGTCAGCGGAGAGGATGCTGGGGGCGATGCGGTAGGTGCGCGACATGGGCGGTGCCTTTGGGTTGGAAGCGCTGATTCTAGAGACATCCGCAGGTGGGTTTGTGGGGGTATTGACCCGGCCTGAATTGGCCACTGGCGCCAAGCTGCCTAGAATCCCCCGCATGAGTTCCCCGCAATTGACCTGTTCCGTGGCCCCGAGCTACCTGGAAGAACACAGCAACCCGGCGCAGCACGAGTACGCCTGGTCCTACACCGTCACCATCGTCAACACCGGTGATGTGCCCGCGCAGCTCATCGGTCGCCACTGGGTGATCACCGATGCCACGGGCCACATCGAGGAAGTGCGCGGCCTGGCCGTGGTCGGGCACCAGCCCCTGTTGCAGCCGGGCGAGCAGTTCGAGTATTCGAGCTGGACGCGGCTCAACACCCCACAGGGCAGCATGCACGGCACCTTCTTTTGCATGACCGACGACGCCCGCTGGTTTGAATCGACCATCCCGCTGTTCGTACTGGCGCGCGCGCACTCCCTGCATTGAGTCAGCGCACCGGCAACAAACGGGTGGCCAAGGTCCACCCCGGCGGCATCGACGAATTGCTGGCGCAGGCGCCGCACGGGGGGCCGCGTGCCGAGCGGCACCTGTGGCTGATCGAGGTGCTCGACTGGGTGCGCCAGGGCGAGCCCGTCTCCGGCATGCAGTACATCAGCCGTTATGTGCTGGAGCACGAGCCGGCGCGCACGCGCGTGCTGGCCTTGCTGTCCGAGTCCATCGATGACCTCTACCTGAGCAGCCTGCTGGCCGATCACGGTCTGGCCACCAAGGCCGATCTGTTCGGCGAGTTGGGCGAGCGCCTGCGCGGCCGCATCCTGCCCGACAGCCCGGACACGCGCGATTTGTCGACCTTGTTCGGCCTGCTGTTCGACGTGGGCACCGACCACCTGTGGCTGGCGGACCTGGACGAAGCCACCCTGGCGCGCATCGGCGAGGTGTTGAGCCTGGCCTGGGCTCAGTCCCAGCGGACCTCGGCCTGGCGGCAGATTTTCATGACGGGGCTGATCATCCTGGCCAGCCAGGTGCGCGCCTCCGGGCTGTCACGCAACCTGCGGCTGCGCATGGGCGATGGCCCCCAGGTGGCGCAGACATTTGGCCGCCTGGCGCGGGCCGCTGAAGATTTGAATGACCGGCTGGCCACCGGCGACGAGGTGGCCGTGCTGCAGCAGGCCCAGTATCTACGCGCCTTGCTGGATGAATGCGTGCAACTGGCCCACAGCGTGCATGAGCACCTGGAGACCTACGGTGTGTCGGTGGACGTGGTCTTCCAGATCGACCAGTTGCAGGCGCGCTGCCAGCGCATCGAGCAGGTGCTGGACGTGATCCTCTCGCCCTCGCCCCACCTGGAGATGCGCGCTCTGGTGCTCAGCCTGGTCGAGCAAGGTCAGGCGCGCCGCAGCGTGCGCGCCCTGTTGACGCAGCACTATTCGCTGCTGGCGCGTTTGGTGGCCGAGCGCAATGCCGAAACCGGTGAGCACTACATCACCCGCACCCGCGCCGAATACTGGGACATGCTCAGGCGCGCAGGCGGCGGCGGGCTGGTGCTGGCCGGCACCACCTTCATGAAATTTGCCCTTTTGGGCCTGGGCCTGTCGGCCTTCTGGAGCGGTTTCGCGGCGGGCACCAACTACGCCATCAGCTTCGTGCTGATCCTCCTGCTGCACTGGACGGTGGCGACCAAGCAGCCGGCCATGACGGCGCCAGCCATGGCCGCCAAGATCAGCGACACCAACAACGACGAAGCGGTCGAAGGTTTCGTGGATGAGGCCGCGCATCTGATCCGCTCGCAGGTGGCGGGCGTGGTGGGCAACCTGGCCCTGGTCGCACCCGTTGTGCTGTTGGCTCAGGCCCTGGCCTGGTGGGCACTGGGCTACCCGTTGATCGACATCAAGCAGGCGCAGCATGTGTTGCACAGCGTGACGCTGCTGGGGCCCACGCTGGGTTTCGCTGCTTTCACGGGGGTGCTGTTGTTCGCCTCCAGCCTGGTGGCGGGCTGGTTCGAGAACTGGTTCGTCTGGCACCGCCTGGACAGTGCGCTGCAATGGAATCCGCGCTTGCGCAACTGGCTGGGGCCGAAGCGGGCGCAGGCCTGGGCGCTTTGGTGGCGGGCCAATGTGTCTGGCTTGGCGGCCAATGTGACGCTGGGTTTCCTGCTCGGGCTGGTGCCGGTGCTGGCCAGTTTCTTCGGCCTGCCGCTGGACGTGCGCCACGTGACCTTGTCCACTGGCCAGATCATGGCGGCGGCGGGCACCTTGGGCTGGCCCGTGCTGCACAACCCGGATTTCTGGTGGTGCATGGCGGCCATCCCGCTGACAGGCCTGCTCAATGTCAGCGTGAGCTTCGTGCTGGCCCTGCGCGTGGCGGTGCGTTCGCGCGGGGTGCGGGTCAAGGACCGCTCGCGGCTGGCGCGTGCTTTGGGGCGTCGCCTGCTGACGCGGCCTTTGAGTTTCCTGTGGCCGCCCAAGGCCGCACCAAACTCGGCGGCCGCGTCGACTCAGTCGCCTGACGAGGGGTCTTTGCCGGGGCCCTGATCCGGGCTTGAGGCATGATCTGCCCGCTCACCACCACGGCGGCCCGAGAACATCGTCCACCAGACGAAGAACACCAGCAGCGCCAGCGCGCCAAACGCTTCGAGAAGAATCAGTCCCATGTCCGGCAGTTTTCCGCTTCACGCCAGGCCCGCATCGCCTGACCATTCTTTGCACCGGGTGGCTCGCGCCACCGCCGCGTTCATCATCGCAGGAATCGTGGCGGGTTGTGGCACCACGCCGCTGCCGCCTGTGGTGCTGCGCCCTGCCCCAGTGCCCGCCGCGACACCGGTGGTGACGACCGGCCCGGATGGGCAACCGGTGCTGGTGCGCGGCAAGGCCCGTTGGGTGCAAGCCCGCTGGGAAGACGTGCCCGGCTGGCGTTTCGACCGCGTGGGCGAGGTCTGGCCGGCGCTGTGGCGCAGTTGCCAGCGCCCCGGCCCGGATTGGCAGAGCCTGTGCAGCATCGCCCAGGTGCTGGGCCCCACCTGGGGCCAGAGCGCTGGCGACGAGACCGTGCGCCACTGGTTGCAGACGCAGTTGCAGCCCTGGCAGGTCACCACCGCCGATGGCCAGCGCACTGGCCTGATGACGGGTTACTTCGAGCCCCTGATCGATGCGCGCCGCCAGCCGGACGAGCTGTTCCAGACACCCTTGTCGCGCCCGCCAGCGGATCTGGGTGCGCGCAAGCCTTATTACACCCGCGGCGAGTTGGACTTGTTGCCCGAGGCACGTGCTGCCATGGCGGGCAGAGAACTGGTCTACGTGGCCGATCCACTCGATGCTTTGCTGGCGCAGGTGCAGGGCTCGACACGCGTGCGCCTGCTTGACGAACTCACGCCGCAGGGTCAACCTAAGGTCATTCGATTGGCATTTGCCGGCCACAACGACCAGCCCTACCAATCGGTGGCGCGCTGGCTGGTGGACCAAGGCGCTTTCCCGCTGGAGCAGGCTTCCTGGGGCACCATCAAGGCTTGGGCCGGCATGAACCCGCAACGCGTGCCCGAGATGCTGCGCGCCAATCCGCGCATGGTGTTTTTCAAGGAGGAGCCCTTGCTCAACCCGGAGAGCGGTCCCTTGGGTGCCCAAGGCGTGCCCTTGACGCCGGGCCGCTCGATCGCGGTGGACAAGGAGGCCACGCCTTACGGCACCTTGGTCTGGCTGGACACCACGGAGCCGCAGGCCTGGAGCGCCGTGCCGCCCTTGCCCAAACCGCTGCAGCGCCTGGTGGTCGCACAGGACACGGGCAGCGCCATCACCGGCGCCGTGCGGGCCGACTACTTCTGGGGGTGGGGTGAGGAGGCCTTGCTCCAGGCTGGCCGCACCAAGCAGGCTTTGTCGATGTGGGTGATGTGGCCCAAAGGGTTGCCGGCGACCGGCAAACCCTGAGGGATACAACAACAACGAACAACAGCAACTGGCAAAAAAAGAGCGGGTCCGGATAGACCCGCTCATCAAGGCACAACAGGATGCGCCGCTAGGAGGAGACCAACATGAAACAGGGCGCCAGCACGCAACGCGTGCCTCAGTGCATGTGAATGCCGCCAGAGGCGCGGCCTTTGCCGGCACGGGCAGGCGGGTTGCACAGGCCACAGACGTAGTGGCGTGAAATTTCGTGGGGGTGGCTGACGAAGTGGCCACCGCACTTGGAGCATTTGGTCATCGTCAGCATGCCGTTGTCGATGAACTTGACCAGGCGCCAGGCCCGCGTCACCGACAGCAGAGCTTCCAGGCCTTGCGACTGGGTTTGCTCCAGGTAGAGCTGATAAGCCTTGATGACGATGTCGATCTCATCGATCTCCACGGCCTTGTTCAAGTACTCGTGGATGTTGAGGAACAGGCTGGCGTGGATGTTGGGCTGCCAGGTCATGAACCAGTCGGTCGAGAAGGGCAACTGACCCTTCGATGGCGACTTGCCGGAGACTTCCTTGTACAGGCGCAGCAGCCGTTCATACGACATGTCCGTCTCGGACTCCAGCACCTGCAGGCGCGCACCCAGGTTGATCAGGGTGACGGCACGGTCGATCTGCTTGGCTTCGGTCAACAGGCTTTTGGCGCGCATGGTGTGGATCTCCGGCTGGTGTGTGTCGATCAGAGGGGTGCTGGTTCCGTGAACCGCGATGTTTTTTATGGCTTAGACAGCTTCCTGGTGGCGACCGGCCATCAGGATGTTGGCGTGCAGGCCGGAGACGCTGCCTTGGGTGCTGCCCTTGCCGTGGCTGGTCAGCAGGGTCCAGACCAGGTCATCATCGACACGCATGCGGCAGACCAGGGTGTTGCTGGACGCGATCTTGAGCACCTGGGCGGGGCTCAGGGCCTCCAGCAGCGTGGCAGCCTCTTCCGACAGGCCCAGGCGGAACAGCGCTTGCTCGCGGTCGGCGCGGATCAGGCTCTGCGCCAGCATCAGGTAGGACAGGTTCGTTTCGCGGATTTCGTTCAGGATTTGAGCGGCGTTCATGAGCTTGTTCCTTCGTTTTGGGCGGGAGAGACGTTGTTCGATGAGGTCTATTGTGCTTAAACCCCTTTGTTTTCTTGATAGGGAAGCGGCTGTAAGGCTGGTCAGGGTTCTGCGGCACGTCTTGTAAGAATTTGTCTGACATGCGGCGTAATTCACGGGTTTTTAGCCCTTTTTCAATAGCCATAACAAATCGCTTTTATTCGATCAATCAATGAAATTGATGGCCTGGCTGCCCTAAGATTCATCCATCGCGTTTTCCCTTCCATCAACTTCAACAGGAAACCAAGTCATGTCCCTGATCAACACGCAAGTCCAGCCTTTCAAGACCGAAGCCTTCGTCAACCGTGGCGGCAAGGGTGAATTCATCACCGTGTCCGACGAAACCTTGAAGGGCAAGTGGTCCGTCCTGATCTTCATGCCGGCCGCTTTCACCTTCAACTGCCCCACCGAAATCGAAGACGCTGCCAACAGCTACGACGAGTTCCAGAAGGCCGGTGCCGAGGTCTACATCGTCACCACCGACACGCACTTCTCGCACAAGGTGTGGCACGAGACGTCCGACGCCGTCGGCAAGGCCAAGTTCCCCCTGGTCGGTGACCCGACTCACAAGCTGACCCGCGCTTTCGACGTGCACATCGAAGAAGAAGGCCTGGCCCTGCGCGGCACCTTCATCATCAACCCCGAAGGCCAGATCAAGACCGCTGAAATCCACAGCAACGAGATCGCCCGCGATGTGTCGGAGACCGTGCGCAAGCTCAAGGCAGCCCAGTTCACCGCCGCCAACCCTGGCCAGGTCTGCCCTGCCAAGTGGAAGGAAGGCGCCAAGACCCTGACGCCTTCGCTGGACCTGGTTGGCAAGATCTAAAGCCCAACGGCTTGTGTGTTGAGGCCTGACCTCTTCACGGTTTGGAAGACGACCATCCCGCCAGCCCACGAGGCTGGCCGGGAGGGCCGACTTCACCCCCATGCCGGTCTTTTTGCCCATGCAAGGAGGCCAGCTCTCGACATCGTTTGATTGACGTACCCATTTCGACGGAAGGATGACCACCATGCTTGACGACACCCTCAAGGCCCAACTCGGCGCTTACCTGGAGCGCGTCACCCAACCCTTCGAAATCGTCGCGTCACTGAACGATGCCGAGAGCTCGCGCGACACGCTGGCGCTGCTCCAGACCATCACCAGCCTGCGCGGCGACAAGATCACCCTGCGCTCCGATGGCCAGGATGCGCGCAAGCCGTCCTTCAGTCTTCAGCGCCCTGGTAGCGAGACTTCGCTGCGTTTTGCCGGCCTGCCGCTGGGCCACGAGTTCACCTCGCTGGTGCTGGCCTTGTTGTGGACCGGTGGACACCCCCCGAAGGTCGAGCAGGATGTGATCGACCAGATCAAGGGCCTGGACGGCGACTTCAATTTTGAGGTCTACATGTCCCTGACCTGCCACAACTGCCCGGACGTGGTGCAGGCCCTGAGCCTCATGGCCGTGCTCAACCCCAAGGTCAAGACCACCGTGATCGAAGGCGGCACCTTCCAGGAAGAAGTGGCGGCCCGCGAGATCATGGCCGTGCCCATGGTCTACCTCAATGGCCAGGTCTTCGGCTCGGGCCGCATGACCATCGAAGAGATCGTGGCCAAGCTGGACACCGGTGCCGCCGCCAAGGAAGCGGCCAAGCTGAGCGCCAAGGCACCCTATGACGTGCTGATCGTTGGTGGTGGCCCCGCGGGTGCCGCAGCGGCTGTCTATGCGGCACGCAAGGGCATCCGCACGGGCATCGCGGCCGAGCGCTTTGGCGGGCAAGTCAACGACACGCTGGCCATCGAGAACTACATCTCGGTGCTGGAGACCGACGGCCCCAAGTTCGCCATGGGCCTGGAGGCGCACACCCGCGCCTACGACGTGGACATCATGAATTTACAGCGCGCTGAAGCCATCGTGCCGGCCAGCCAGGCAGGCGGCCTGGTCGAGGTCAAGCTGGCCAATGGCGGCTCGCTCAAGAGCAAGACGGTGATCATCTCGACCGGCGCGCGCTGGCGCAATGTGAACGTGCCCGGCGAGCAGGAATACCGCAACAAGGGCGTGGCCTATTGCCCGCATTGCGATGGCCCGCTGTTCAAGGGCAAGCGCACGGCGGTGATCGGCGGTGGCAACTCTGGTGTGGAAGCCGCCATCGACTTGGCCGGCATCGTGGCCCATGTCACCTTGATCGAGTTCGCCGAGCAACTCAAGGCTGATGCGGTGCTGGTCAACAAGCTCAAGAGCCTGCCCAACGTGACCATCCACGCCAATGCCCAAACCACCGAGATCACAGGGGCGCAAGGCAAGGTCAACGGCCTGCGCTACAAGGACCGCGCCACCGGCGTGGAACACTTGGTCGAGCTGGAAGGCGTGTTCGTGCAGATCGGCCTGGTGCCCAACACCGAGTGGCTCAAAGGCACGGTCGAGCTGAGCAAGCATGGCGAGGTCATCGTCGATGCCAAAGGCGCGACCAATGTGCCGGGCGTGTTCGCGGCCGGCGACGTGACCACAGTGCCTTTCAAGCAGATCGTGATCGCGGCGGGCGATGGGGCCAAGGCGGCATTGGGGGCGTTTGATCACCTGATGCGCAGCGCTTGAGGCCGCTCAACACCTGCCCGCTTGACGGGCTGGTTTCCGCTCAGTGTATGTTCATGGCGGAGCGGGGCGTGTGGACTTCAACACCCAGAACTTCACGATGGCATGCCACACAAAATGGCGGCAGGAATGCTTGGCATCGGCCTGGTTGTAGGCTGACGTCAGGGCCTCTTTCAATTCGGGCATGAGCTTTCCTCAATTTTGTGTTCTTTGGTATGACGCAGCGTGATGTAGCGCGCCTGTTGCCCATCCCATTTCATCGGTGCAAGCATGTAACGCCCGCCCATCGCGGGGTTGTCAACGCTCACAGAGATTTGCCCTGGATAACCGCTGCTGCGTTCGTAGCTCAGGGTCAATGAGCGAGGCTCATCAAATGGGTAGAGCTCTGGCAGCGCGCCAAGACAATGCCCTCGGCGATCCACGAGCAAGGGGTGTGGAAAGGCAGGCCAATCTTTGATCTCGGGGTGCGCGGCAAGATAGTCTTCGGCCCAGATGCTGAGCAGCCAGACTTCAGCAGCCTGTCCTGGCTTTGCTTGCAATGGGCAGGCCTTGGCATGTTGCAGGAAGGGCTGCCATGCCGCAGGCCACGAACCGGGGTATTTTGTGAGCGATGCAGCTTGGCATTTGTTTGTCTGCAATTTTGTCCAATCCGACGGCTTGGCATCGGCCCGGGCGTGCAGCGCCGTGGCACAAATCGCCATGATCATCATGGATCGAAAAAGGGAAATGGTCGCTTGATCATGGCGCTCCCTGAGAGTTCACGGTGAAAGTTTGTCATGGATCGACGTCGACGGGCCAACGCATGGCTCCCCCTTTTGGTGGAACTGTGTGTCAAGGCATGACCGTTCCCAGGGATACCCAACGACATGCATCGCATGTGGCTGCGCAATGGCAAGCATGCGCAGCGGGAACTCTTGTGGTCTGACCGGCTCCACCGGTGTCTTGTTCGTGCATGACACCGGATTTTCTTTGCCCTTGACTACTTCCGTGCTACCAACGTCAGTGAGCGCGCCTGCGGCCTCTCGCCTGAGCCTTTGGGACCATCGCCTGATTCAAGCAACACCCCGGCCACACTTGAAAGGCTGGCCACGCCTGCTCACCGAGTTCTTCTACTTCGGCATCAAAGAAGCCCGGGCCTGCCTTTTCGCGGGCCTGTTCTTCGGCGCAGTCTTCCTGATGCCGCGCGCCGGCCTCTTCGGCCTGCCGCGTTATGACGTGCTGTTGATCACCGCCTTGCTGATCCAAGGCTGGATGCTCTGGAGCGGATTGGAAAGCCTGGACGAACTCAAGGCGATCACCCTGTTCCACATCGTGGGCTTCGCGCTGGAGGCCTTCAAGACCTCGGGCCAGATCCAGTCCTGGGCCTACACGGACCCGGCTTACACCAAGGTCTGGGGCGTGCCGCTGTTCTCCGGCTTCATGTACGCGGCGGTTGGCAGCTACATCATCCAGGCCTGGCGGCTGTTCAACCTGCGCGTGATTCACCACCCGCCGTACTGGATGGCCGCGCTCATGGCCGGCGCCATCTACCTGAACTTCTTCACGCATCACTACATCGGCGACTACCGCTGGTACCTGGCCGCTTGCGCCCTGGGCCTTTATGCGCGCACTGCGGTGATCTTCCGGCCGTTGGACCGGGACCGGCGCATGCCGCTGGTGCTGGCCTTTGTCCTGATTGGCTTTTTCATCTGGCTGGCCGAGAACATCAGCACGGTGTTCGGCATCTGGACGTATCCCCACCAAATGGGCGCCTGGTCTGCCGTGCATGTGAGCAAGTGGAGCGCGTGGTCTTTGCTGGTGATCATGACCTTCACCATCGTGGCCCACCTCAAACACATCAAGGCCAGCATCCAGGTTCCCCACTGAAGCGTAAGCCGCGCATGTTGCTGCGCACAAATGCCGCACTGGGCTGGAAATCGGCTTTTTATGGCCTCAATGACGCAGGGCCTTGGCCGAAACAATGAGCCTCAGGACTGTTGTTCCGAAAGAAGGCCCCCCATGAGCACCCCCAGCACCCCCATCGAATTCCGCGCCGAGCTGCTCTCGCCCGTGGCGTTCCACCGCGTCAAGGCCCTTCATGCCCTGGAATGCCAGGCGCAGGCCATTGACGGCACGCCATTGGGCCGCGAACTGCTGGATTTCGCCTCGCGCGGCATCCCTTATTTCTCGTTGGAAGATGCCAGCTACACCGTGTGGGTCGACAAGGCCGTCAAGCACTGGGAAAAGCTGAACAAGAAGCTCAAATCGGCCGTACCGGCTTGACGTGAGCCAGAGATGACAAACGGGCCTCTCAGGGCCCGTTGAGTACACACCGAAGTGGCAGGTCACATCAATGCATGTGGATGCCGCCAGAAGCCTTGCCCTTGCCAGCGCGCGCGGGCGGGTTGCACAGGCCACAGGTGAAATGGCGGGCCACCTCGTGCGGGTGGGTGACGAAATGGCCGCCGCACTTGGAGCACTTGGTCATCGTCAGCATGCCGTTGTCGATGAACTTGACCAGGCGCCAGGCACGCGTCACCGACAGCAGGGCTTCCAGGCCTTGCGACTGGGTCTGCTCCAGGTACAACTGGTAGGCCTTGATCACGGTGTCGATCTCATCGATCTCGGCGGCCTTGTTCAAATACTCATGAATGTTGAGGAACAGGCTGGCGTGGATGTTGGGCTGCCAGGTCATGAACCAGTCGGTCGAGAAGGGCAACTGACCCTTCGATGGCGACTTGCCGGCGACTTCCTTGTACAGGCGCAGCAGGCGCTCGTAAGACATGTCGGTCTCCGATTCCAGCACTTGCAGGCGGCAACCCAGGTTGATCAGGGTCACGGTGCGTTCGATTTGCTTGGCTTCGGTCAACAGGCTCTTGGTGCGCATGGTGGTGTCTCCGGCGGAAAAAATAAAGATCAGATCGGTTCAGCAGGCAGTCAGATTCAGACTGCTTCGTGATGGCGGCCAGCCATCAGGATGTTGGCGTGCAGGCGGGAGACATCGTCGTTGCCGCTCTTGCCATGGTTGGTCAGCAGGTTCCAGACCAGGTCGTCGTCGATGCGCATGCGGCACACCAGGGTGTTGCTGGAGGCGATCTTGAGGACTTGAGCGGGGCTCAAGGTGTTGATCAGGTCAGCGGCCGATTCAGACAGGCCCAGGCGGAACAGCGCCTGTTCGCGGTCCGAGCGGATCAGGCTTTGGGCCAGCATCAGGTAGGACAGGTTGGTTTCACGAATTTCCATCAAGATTTGGTCGGCGTTCATGGCGTATTCCTTCGGCGGTTTCAAGTGATGACATCGGTGTGTCGATGGATGAATTGTGCGGAAGAAGCCAAAAATTCTTGATAAGAACCCGCCTGTAAGGCCGGTCGGGGTGCTGCTGCACGTCCTGTAGGAAGCTGCCTGACAAAACGCCGGATCAGCGGGGGCAGCGGCCTTCAATCAAAAGGACCGTCAATGCCCGTTTATTCAGGGCTGGGCGTCTGAGTTGTCCTGGCGATGGCGCTTGCCGATCGACTGGCCCAGGGGCACCAGCAGCGACAAAATCACCCAGGCCAGCACCGTGCAGAGGATGGCGGTGGCCTCCAGGCCCAGCCCGGCGGTGATGCCGATGGCGGCGGTCGTCCAGATGCTGGCCGCCGTCGTCAGGCCCTGGACTTTCTCCTGATCGTTCAGCTTGAGCACAGCGCCTGCGCCCAGAAAGCCAATGCCCGAGACCAGGCCCTGCAGCACACGGCTGATGGCATCCTGGCTCATGCCCATTTGCTGAGGCACCAGCACGAACAGGGCGGCGCCCAGGGCCACCAGCATGTGGGTGCGCAGCCCGGCCGACGCATCCTGCCGCTCACGGTTGAAGCCGATCAAGGCCCCCAACGCCAGCGCCATGAGCACGCGCACGGTCACACGGGTCAACTGCGCGACGTCCGTGAGGTCGGAGAACTCTTGCTGGATGGTGAGGACGATGGTGGACCACATCAGTGCAGGATAGCCGCAGCCCATCAGGGCTGCTGCGTGCGGGCTTTTGTCCCGGCGATAACACTTGGCCGCCCCTGTCGCGGCAGCGGGCGCCGATAATGCGCGCTTGCCCGCGCCTGCCCCATGACCGATACATCCTCCACCTCCACGCCAGTCACCCCGGTCGATGACCCCCAAATCGAACGCTTCATGCGCTTGCTGGCTCAGGCCCAGACGGCGGGCGCGCCGCTCCACCTCGTGCTGGCCAACCACCATGGCAGCGAGCCGCAATTGCAGCGTGTGCTGGTGCGCCCGGTGGAGCTGCGTGGTGAGCCGCACTGGTCCTTCGTCTACCGTTACCAGACCAAGGACATCACCAAGAACCTGAGCGTGCCCGAGGGCCTGGCCACCGTGCGCGCGCTGGCCGGCAGCGAGTTCCGCAATGTCCACCTGCACTTGCCGGCCGAGGAGGTGCAACTGGCCTTCAGCAAGAAGGGCAAGGCCAGCGTGCGTGTGGGCAAAGTCTCCAATGCCAAGCCGGTTGATGACTCATCGTCGGCCAGGCCACCGCAAGCTGTGCAGGGTCAAGGCCACAACCGCGAGAAGCATCGCTTCCTGGACCTGTCGCGCCCCTTCCTGACCGAGCTGGGCGTGACCGATGCGCAAGGCCAGCTGGTGCCCGCCATGTCGCGCAAATGGAAGCAGATCAACAAGTTCATCGAGGTGTTCTCGCATGCGCTGACAGCCTCCGGCATGGGCCAGTCCGATGGCCCCATCCATGTGGTCGATTTCGGCTCGGGCAAGGGCTACCTGACCTTCGCCATCCATGACTGGCTGCGCCACACGCAAGGCCGCGATGCGCAGGTGACGGGCGTGGAGTTGCGCGACGATTTGGTCAAGCTTTGCGGGGGCGTCATCAAACGCCTCAAGCTCGAGGGCATGGCTTACGAACAAGGCGATGTGCGCGATTACCACCCTGCCCGGCTGGAGGTGATGATCGCCCTGCATGCCTGCGACATCGCCACCGATTACGCCATCCATCTGGGCATCCGCGCTGGCGCCGAGATCATCATGTGCTCGCCCTGTTGCCACAAGCAGATCAGGCCGCAGTTGCTGAGCCCCCATCCGCTGCGGCCCATCCTTCAGCACGGCATCCACCTGGGCCAGGAGGCCGAGATGCTGACCGATGGCTTGCGCGCCTTGTTGCTCGATGCAGCGGGGTACGACACGCAGGTGTTCGAGTTCATTTCGCTGGAACATACCAACAAGAACAAGATGATCCTGGCTGTCAAGCGCACGCCGTCATCTTCAGCCGCATCACAAGCCAACCGTGACGAGGTTCTGGGCCAGATCCGCGACATCAAGGCCTTCTATGGCATCAAGGAACAGTGCCTCGAATCGCTGCTGCGCGCCGATGGCTTGCTGCCCCTATTGGGGTGAGGCCCATGGTGTCCGCGCCGCATCTGTGGCAATCTGCCATGAAAATACGATCTCCAAGAGGAACCCATCATGAGCGCTGACCACTTGCCGGTGGCCCGAGCTGGCCTGCACACCTTGCCGACCGAGCTGGGCCTTCAGGTGCAAGACCCGGTTCACGGTCAGACCTGGCAGTTGCAGGGACTGCACGCACGGGTCTGGGCCGCCATCGACGTGGCGCAAAGCGTGGAGGCCTTGCGTGCGCACCTTGGGCAATCTGGTGGCTTGGCCGTGCAGGCAGATCAGCTGTGGGCCGCGCTGGATGACTTGGCCGACCTGGGGCTGTTGACGCACCGCGCCTCGCCGCCTGCGCATGAGCAAGTGTCATTGCACCGGCCGATCGGTCGCCGTGCCTGGGCGGTTGGCGGCCTGGCTGTGGCCGCCGCGCCGATGGTGTTTGCCAGCAGCGTGGCCGATGAGCAAAAGGCCAAGGATCAGCACGTCGTCGCGGCGCGCGAAGAACGTGACAAACGAAGCAAGGCCGATGCGCGCCTGGCCGAGCAAGACATCAAAAAATCACGCAGTGGCACGCAGGATGTCGCGGCAGCCGAGCAGAAGAACAAGGTCGGCGCTGAACAAGCGGCTGAAGCCGAGCGCAAGAAGAAGCGCTGACCTCACGGCCAGGCTGTTCAGCGATCCGGCCCGTACAGGAACTGCGTCAGCGTGTGCTTGGTACCACGCGTGACCACCCTGGCCAAGTGCATGGCGTGCGGGTCCGAGCTGCCATGGTCGTCATCGTTGAGCCAGCAGGCCAAGCGGCCGGCTTTGGGCTCGATCAGCACGGGCTCGGGCCAGGCGCCGGGGAACTCGGTCTCGCCGCCCTGGCCCACTTCGTTCAAGTAGGTGATGGCCGTGGCCATGAGCCGCAGCCCACTGGCCTGGTAGTCGTCGCTGTGCAGCGGGTGCGCATGGCCGCTGCGGTAACAGCGGTAGCGCAAGGTCTCGCCCAGGTGGTTGGGCAGGCCCAGGGCGCGCTGGCCGCGTGTGGCCAAGTGAGCCAACAAGGGGTGGCTGGAGATGGGCAACTCGCAGGATCGGCCCGTCTGGTCTTCCTTCATGATGATGCCGTGCCGCTTGAGCCAGTTCGTGTCTTCGACCAAGTCCAGCAGGAGCTCGCGCTCGCCATGGCTGATGAACTCATCGAGCACGCCCAGCAGCGGTGTGTGGCAAATAATGCTTGCCCCAGCGGCCTGCAAGGCGCCTCGGCAATGCTCGGTGAGCGAGTGGCCGCTCAGGCGCCGCGCCTTGGCGATCAGGTGATCAAGCATGTGGCCCGAGACCGGGATGCCGGCCACGGTTTCAGCATGCGCGTGGTAGCAGGGGAAGTTGGCCTCCAGCACGTAAAGCCGCCCACTGGGGTGGCGCAGGATGTCCACGCCGCCGAACTCCAGGCCCAGGCTGGCCACAGCGCTGATCGCCATGCGGGCCAGATCGGCCGGCACGTCCTCGGTGCAGTCGGCCGGGTCTTCGCTGCCGTAGCTGCGGAAGTCATCGGCGTCCTGCGGGTTGCGGTAGGCGGCCACCGCACGCTGGCCGACCACCACCACACGCCAGTGCTCGGCGTGGTCCACATAGGTCATCAGCAAAGGCTCGCGGCCGATGGCCAGGGCGTAGTCCACCAGCGAGAACAAGGCCGGCAATGAATCGGCCCTGAGCACGCCAGTGCCGCTGGAGCCCCCCGGAAACTTGACCACCACGGGGAAGCCACCGAGCCGGTCCACCCATTGGCGCAACAAGGCCCGGTCGCTCGTGTGCACGTGGAAGTGCCGGGGCACGCTCAGGCCCGCCTGCATGAAGGCCCGCCAGGGGTTGCCATGGTGCGTGAAGACACCTTGCTCGGTCGCATAGAAGCTGGCCACGCCAGCCTGCATCAAGAACTGCTCGACGTGCATGGCCGCGCTGGAAACCGCCGGGCGGTAGATCAGGTCGCCGCTGCGGGCCACCTGATCGGGCAGGTACTCGAAGTCCGGGGCGTGGTAATGCACCATCTCGATGTCGCGCACCTGGCAGGCCTGCTGCAGCAGCTCGATGGTGGCATCGGGGGCGCGGTCGTTGATGCAGTGGAGTTTCATGCGGCGGCTTCAAGCAGTGCGGGCCGGCACGTCCAAGCCATCAAGGCAGACGCGCCAGAAGGCTTGGCCCAGGTCGGAGTCCGGCTCCTGTGGGAAGAGGTGCTGGGACACGGTCAGGCCCAGTTGTCGATAGCTTTCCCACTGGCCTTCGTCGAAGAACTGATCGATGGTGGTCTCTTGGGGGAAAGAGGGCTGCGTGCGCTGGTACTGGCTCACGTCGGACGTCACGCTGGCCAGCAAGTTCGGCTTGACCAGGATGATGCGCGAGCGCAGCTGGCCGGCCGGGGCATCGCCTGATGTGGTGCTGGTACTGAAGACATCGAGTAGCACGGCGCAACGATCGCCTCGCCGTGGCAACTGCCCGTCCAGGCCGCGGCGGAAGTCTTCGGGGCGGCCAAAACGACTTTGCAGCAGGGGCTCGAGCAACGCGGCTTCGTTGAGGCGGATCTCCAGACCATGGTCGATGCGGGCCAGGCGGATCAGGTTGGCCAGGTCCTCGAACTCATAGTCGGGATCGCAGCCGCAATCGCACAACACGATCAGGCGGACATCGCGGTCGCGGGCCGGGTTGAGCAGTTCATAGGCCGCAGTGTTCTCGAAGTGGCCGCCATCGGAGAGGTATTGGTATTGGCGGTGCTCGGCGTAGAAGCGCCCGCGCAATTCGTCGATCAAATAGGTCTGCGGCGTGAACAGGCGGCGCCACCAACTGTCACGCTGCACGCCGCGCTGGCCGGCGATGCCAGCCCACCAGCGGCCCAGGCGCACATTGGCAAAGCCCAGCGCCAGCGAAAAGCCCAGGCCGGTGCCACGGCCCAGCCCCGTTGAAAACGCCGCGCCTGAGACACCGACCCACTCGCCATAAGCCAGCGGGTAAGTGAGCTCGCCCTGGCGTGGATCGCTCGTCCAGGCCTGGGCTTGCCGGTCGAAGTAAAAGCCCTTGGGCGCGATCACCAGCGGCTTGCCCTTGCGGTCGTGCTGCATCAATTGCTCGCCCGGGCTCACGGTCTGGTTCACGCAGACGTTGATGAAATGCGTGGGTGCGCAGGGGTTGGCATAGGCCTGCACGCAGTCCAGGCTGTCACCCTCGATGGGCTCGGCCACGTCGCGGAAACGGGCTGGCGCGCCGGCCACGAAACGCTGGTGGTTGCTGGCGCCCAAGTAGGCGCGCGTCAGCCGGGCGCTGTACAGGCTTTGCAAAGTCGACAGGTTCAAAAAGCCCGGAAAGCGCCCCACCACGATGCCAAGAAAAGCCACCAGCGCGGCCGTGGCCAGCGCCATCAACTGCATGTCCTTGAGCTTGTCGGGCTGCTGCAAAAGGGTGTCTTCAAAGTGCCCGGCCGGCCAGACCGACGCCAGCACGGCGGCATCCCAGCAGGCCGCCATGCCCATCCACAAGGCGATGCCGATCACGCCGGAGATGAGCTCGGCCGGGATGCGCGAGGTCCAGCCGCTGGTGTTTTTGTCGCCCAACTTCAGCGCGCCCGCACGCATCAACCAAACCACGAGGGTGCCGATGCCCGCCGTCACGGCGCCCGTATCAGCCGTCAGCCACAGCAGGGCGGTCTGCGCCAGGGTCTCGATCGCCGACAGCGTGGCCAAGCCCAGCAGGGTGATGATGGAGAGGCTCAGCCAGCGGGTCAGCACCACGCGCTGGGCCATGATGCTGGTTTTGCGCGTCAACCATGTGCTCAAGGCGAACCAGGCCACGGCCAGGCAGACGAGGAGGCCGCCGCCTTGCAGCACGCCGTGCACCTGAGGATGCGATTCCGCCAGGTGACCCAGCCGTTCAGCCGCCACCAGCACCACGATGCCCACGAGCAGGCCCAGCACCGCCGCCTTGGTTCGCAGGCTGGGCCGCGAGGCTGGTGTCTCGCCCTTGGCCGGGTGCGAGAACCAGAAGGCCAGGCCCACCGGCAAGGTGAACACGCCGATCACGGCCACGCTGAACCACCAGGTGGGGCTCCACCAGATCAACGAAGGGTTCAAGCAATCCTGGCAGGCACTGGCGCGCCAGGATTGCTCCAGCGCCAACCAGGCCGGCACATGCTGGGCCAGCGTCAGGCGCAACAAAAGCAGCAGGGCCAGGACCATCACGATCACCGAGCCCACCACGTACTGCGTCGCGGCCCAGTTGCGCACGGCGATGGCCGCGTCATAAATCATGTCGCCCGTGCCGGTGGGCGCCATGTAGCGGCCGTTGTCGCGCAGCCAGGCCATGGCGGCCCGCCCCGGCCGTTGGGGGTCATAGGTGGTGTCGCTGTGCAAGCGGCCCGGCGGATCTTCCAGCATCGCAGCGTAAGCACCGCGCGCGGCGGCCTCGTCGGTCTCGTGTGCTTCACCCGTGAGCCGGCCTTTGACGAACAGGCTGTTGAAGAAGCTGCCGATGTAGCCGCCGCCGCTGACGGTCGAGACATAGTCGAACTGCTGGATGAGCGGCTGCTCGGGCGCCGAGGGCGTGGGCCGTCTTGACAAGCCCTGGAGCACACCCAGGCAGAAGGTGGCACTGCGGATGCCGCCACCCGACAGGGCCAATCCCCATTGCACCTGGTCCTGACCCGGCGGACGGTGGATGCCCAGCAACTCGCGGCGATGCTTGGCACGCGCCTTTTCCTGTTCGGGGCTGGGGGCATCGCCGGCAGGGTGGTGCTTGGGCATGGACTCGCTCCTGGGTTAAGGTGTCGATTGTTGATCAAATTCAAGCCATGCCCGTCCTTCGCACCCTGCCTGCCGCATCCAATGTGGCGGAGACCCCGACAAGCCCATCCCGCCCTGCCGGCCGGCCAGCCGATCCGCAAAAATTCGGGGTGACCGTGGGGCCCAGTGCCATCGAAGGGCAAGGCGCTTTCGCGGCCGAGCCCATCCCCGCGCGCAGCAAGATCGGTGAGATTCGCGGTGAGTCCGTCACCACCAAAGAGGCCCATGCACGCGCCCGTGCGGCCGAGAACGCCAGCGGCCACATCTTCATGATCGCGGTGTCCGAACGCAAGGCCATCGACGCGACCGCGTCACTCGACCCGCTGCGTTTTGCCAACCATGCCTGCTCGCCCAACATGGTGCTCAAGGTCGAGCAGGGCCGCGTCGCTTTTTATGCCTTGCATGACATTGAATCGGGCGATGAACTGACCGCGCGATATGGTCCCACCCACCACGCCGGCCGCCTCGTGTGCCGTTGCGGCGCGCCCAACTGCATCGGCCGTTTGTGAGCCCTGGGGCCTGGGTGCCCCACCGCCTTCCCCGCGACCACGGTGGTCCAGGAATCTGCAACCGGGTGTTTTTCAGCTTGACGAAGCCCGGGGCCGACCCTAGTGTGCAGCCTGCTGTCCCTGCGTGATTTTTCCCGATCCAACACCATTGACTGGAGAGACGACATGAAAGAACTCGACCAAAGCCAGACTGACCAAGTCACCGGCGCCCTGCACATCAAGTGGCCGCCCTTCAAGAAGCCGCCTGTCATCACGACCCTGGCCCTGGGCGAAGAAGGTGGTGGCCACGTGACCACATTGCGCGTCGGTGAAGAGGGCGGTGGCCCAGTGATCACGACCTTGGCCATTGGCGAAGAAGGTCCGGGCACGGGCAGCACGCCGATTGAGAGCGGCGGCGCCCTCGGTTCGTTCTGATCGCCACTGACGCTCAAGCACCTTGCTGCTGATCGCGGGCGGTCTGCCCGATCCCAACCTCCAGGCCCTGGCCGATGCGGCCTCGGGCCTGGGGGTGGCGTGGTTCGATGGCCGGGTGCCTCCGGGCGTGAGCCCCCCGTTTCACTGGGACCTGTCGGCGTCTGCCGCAGATCTGCCACCCTGGGGCGAAGGGCCTTGGCCGAGCGCCGCCTTTCTGCGCCAGGACGTGTTCGCCGCCATGGACGACCCGCGGCCTGCCGTGGCGCAACGCGCCTTGGGCTGGTTCGTGGCCCTGCAGGGCTGGCTGATGGCCCACCCCGGCGTTCGCACCTTCAATGCCGACATGTCGGCCGTGGCCCTCAACAAACCAGCGGCCTTGCTGCGTGCCCGCGAAGCCGGCCTGCGCATCCCGTCCACCTGGGTGAGCAACGATGCCGCGCGACTCAGGGCTCGTTTGTCGCAGCCTGCGATCGCCAAGCCGGTGGCTGGCGGCGGCCTGTGCCAAACCTTGGACGACGCCCTGGCCGGTGTCACCGCCGATTACTCCGCCATGCCTGCGCTGATCCAGCCCCGCCTGGTGGCGCCCGAGTTGCGGGTGTTCGTGGTGGGTAGTCAGGTCTTCTCCTTCGAGGTCAGCAGCCCCTCGCTGGATTACCGGGCCTTGCAGGACGCCGAGATCAGCCCGGTGCCCGTCCCCGCTGAGGCGCAAGCCCTCCAGGCCCTGATGCGCGATTTCGGCATGGATTTCGGCGCAGCCGATTTCAAAACCGACCCCGACACGGGTGATCTGGTTTTCCTCGAGCTCAACACCTCGCCCATGTTCGTGCGTTTCGACCAGGCTTGCGAAGGGCTGTTGACGCGTCACATGGTCAGTCACCTCCTTGCCGCCTAAGGGTCTGCCCTAGGTCCTGTCATCGGTGAGGCCGGACGGGCCGTTAATGCACAATAGCGCCGACATTTGTTCGGATTTGCGTGTGTGCGAGGAGACATCATGAAAACCATCAAGGCGCTGAGTGCGCTTTCCATCATGGCATGCGCCATGACCGCGGCCCATGCCGCCAAGCCGATGTTCTGCATCTACGACCCCCTGGGCGCCGGTGGCGAGGGCTACCAGGCGGCGCAGGACTATCAGATCGCGATGCAGAAAAAAGGCTTCGAGATTGGCCTGAAGTCCTACCTGGACGAGCGTGTGGCGGTTGAAGATTTCCGCACTGGCCAATGCGATGGCGTGATGGCCACGGCCTTGCGCACCCGTCAGTTCAACTCGTTCACCGCCGCGCTGGATTCGGTGGGCGCGGCCACCATCGTGCGCAAAGGCAAGATCGATTTCGACGGCAGCTATGAAGTGGTTCGCCGTTTCATCAACACGCTGAGCTCGCCCAAGGCGGCCGAGCTGACCAAGGTTGGCAACTTCGAGGTCGTCGGCATCTTGCCGCTTGGCATGGTGTATCCCTTCGTGAATGATCGCTCGATCGACACGCTGGAAAAGGCCGCTGGCAAGCGCGTGGCTGCTTTCGACTATGACAAGTCGCAAGCCCAGCTGATCCAGCGTGTGGGTGCGCGCCCGGTGGCCGTGGACGTGTCCAACTTCAGCTCCATGTTCAACAACAACAACGTTGACGTGATCATGGCGCCGACCATCGTCTACAAGCCGCTGGAACTCTACAAGGGCATCGGCACCAAGGGTGGCATTGGCCGTTTCCCGCTGACGATCATCACTTACCAGATGGTCACCCGCATCGAGAAGTTTCCCGCTGGCTATGGTCAGCATTCGCGCGAGTACGTGGCGAGCAATTTCGAGCGGGTCATCAACTTGACCAAGAAGGCGGACAAGGACATCCCCGAGAAGCTGTGGATCGATCCTTCGCCTGAGGACAACGAGCGTTATCTGGCGTTGATGCGCGAAGGGCGCATCGAGATGGCTGACAAGGGCTTCTATGACAAGAAGGGCCTCAAACTGGTCAAGAAGATCCGTTGCAGTGTCTACCCCGAAGCATCGGATTGCACCCAGCCGACCGAGACTTGGTGATCGCGGTGGGGTCTCATGAAGAGGCCTTGACCAAGACCTAGACTGGTTTGTTCGATCAAAGAAGCCGCTCAGTTCAGTCTGAGCGGCTTTTTTCTTTGTGCGGCGACTGAGCGATGGGCAGGTGGCTTGGGTGGGGCCGGGTGCCATCACCACCAACACATCAAAAACGACAAAGGCCCCTGAAAGGAGCCTTTGAAATTCAACCATGCCCAGGTTGATGGGCTGATTGCCAAGCCTCTTCAACAGAGGCTGGCGTGCTTGCGCGAGATCAGCCCAGAGCCTTCAGCTCGGCGTCGACCTTCTGCAGCAGCTCGTCGGTGATCAGGCCACCGGAGAACTTGGCGACCATCGACAGTGCGAAGCCCTTGCCCATGCCGATCTGGGGATGGGTCGAAATGCCGGGCAGGTTCTTTTCCAGGATGGCCTTGGTGGTTTCGTTGTCCAGCAGGTCGCCGAGTTTGGATTCGATCGAGAAGCTCATGGCAATGTCTCTCAAATGAGGTTGGAGTGATGTGAGTGATGAGAAAGGACGCGGACAGCGCAGGGCCAAACCGGGCCTTTCCGATGCAGGCTCAAGCATAACCGGCTTCAAACCTCCGCCGAAGCGCCTCGCTTCACCTCAGTCACATCCATTTGAATGAATCGCGACCAAGGCAGGCCCAAGCTCTAGCATAACTTTGGCGCCGTTAGAGGCCCGTTTTCGCACCCAAGCTGTGCTAAGACCCTTCACTTATCCCCAGAAACAGACGAGCGAGGGTTTGACGGCGTGGTGGGTACCGGCTTGCCGGGAAATGCAGGGCGTGTGTTCTAAGTGATTGATTTGATTGGCTATATTGCATTGCACCATATTGTGGCAATTCAGTGAAAACCCCCAGGCGACAAGCAGTTAGCGTGGTCGTACAGCGGTTGCCCACAAAGTTATCCACAGAGTTGGTGCACAGTTGCCAGACATGATGAATCAACGACTTAGCGATGACATTGACATTGACACTTCGACATCGCCCGGCAAACGTGTCGCGTACAAAATGTGTCAGACCCGTCCACCGGGATCCGCGAGTTCGCCATGTGGTGGATGACAAAGTGTGTAGGATTTACAGCAACTAGGTTAAACCCTAGGTTGAAGGAATAGATTCATCGGTTATCCCCACAAATGACCTCAGCGGGCGCACCCAAGGGGTGCATGTGCCGGTTGACTACAATATCGCACGTGGAATGCGCTAAGTTGTTGATTCATATAAGGCCAATGCGCGTGCTGAAATCTGAGGCAATCTAGGGCAAACGACCGCCTGACAAGCATTTAGCGCGCATTTCAAGACCTTGCCCACAAAGTTATCCACAGACCCCGGGGATAAGGGGTCAGGCGCCAAGAATCAAGTACTTAGCGTGATCTCGTCATTGTTTTGTAAGAATTACGGAGACAAATTCGGTGCCCCAGCGCCCCAAGCCTGATCTTTTGCCGCATGACGGCACTGATGCCGATGCGTCGCCGAAGGCCACATCGGATCTTGGTGCGCGCATCCGGCTCGGCGTGCTCGTGGAGACGCCGCAACACAGTGGGCTGGTCAGTCCGCTCGACTATGGGCATGACCATGACCTGCCTCAAGGCACGCTGGTGCGGGTGCCGCTGGGGCGCCGCACCGTCACGGGGGTAGTCTGGACGGATGCGGCCCAGTCGCACGCAGGCGCCGATCCAGCCTGGTCGCTCGATCAGCTCAAGGCCATCCACGAAGTGCTGCCCGACTTGCCACCGCTCCCGCCGGCCTGGTGCCAGCTCGTGAAGTTCGCCGCCTTGTATTACCAGCGTGGTCTGGGTGAGATGGCCATGATGGTGCTGCCGCCCGAATTGCGCCAGCTCGATGCCGTGCAATGGGCGCGGCGCATCAAGCGCTGGCGCAAGGCTGCGGCGGCGCCCAAGCCCGAAGCCGGGCAGGTGGCCACGCCCTGGCCGAAGCCGTCGGCCGAGCAGGAAGCTGCGCTCGATGCGCTGGCCAACGGGCCGCAGACAGGCGGTGTCCTGCTGTGGGGCAGCACGGGCAGTGGCAAGACCGAGGTCTACCTGCGCCAGGCCGAGCGCACCTTGTCGCAGAGGCGGCAGGTGCTGATGATGGTGCCCGAGATCAACCTCACACCCCAGCTCGAATCACGTGTGGCCGAACGCTTCCCGCAGCAAGTGATCGTGTCCCTGCACAGCGGTTTGCCGCCCGCGCAACGCCTGCGCAATTGGATGCTCGCCCACCTGGGGCTGGCCGACATCGTTCTGGGCACGCGGCTGGCGGTGTTCACGCCCATGCCCAGGCTGGGCCTGATCGTGGTCGATGAAGAGCACGACCCGTCCTATAAGCAACAGGATGGTGCCCGCTACTCGGCGCGTGACTTGGCGGTCTACCGAGGGCATCAGGAACAGGTGCTGACCTTGCTGGGCTCGGCCACGCCCAGTCTGGAGACTTGGTTCAATGCGCGGACCGAGGCCCAAGGCGGCAGCGGGCGCTACCGGCTGCTGGCCATGCCTTCCCGGGTGGGGCAGGGGCAGATGCCCAAGGTGCGCCTGCTCGATTTGGCCAAGGTGCCCAAGCCCTTGCCGGGGCAGGAGGCACCCGCGCTGGCCCAGCCCCTGCTGGACGCCATCGCCGAGCGCATCGAGCGCGGCGAGCAAAGCCTGGTGCTGCTCAACCGCCGCGGTTATGCACCGGTGCTGCAATGCACCGATTGCGGCTGGAAGAGCGGCTGTCCGCATTGCAGCGCCTGGCGCGTCTTCCACAAGGGCGACCGCACCTTGCGTTGCCACCACTGTGGCTTCACCGAGCGCGTGCCGCGCGCTTGCCCCGATTGCGGCAACCTGGACATCCACGCCGTGGGCCGTGGCACCGAAAAGCTCGAAGAACAGCTGGCCGAAGCCGTGCCTGGCGCCCGCGTGGGCCGCATTGATGCCGACGTGACCCGGCTCAAGGGCGCGCTGGAGGAAAAGCTTGCCAGCGTGCATGCCGGCGAGGTCGACATCCTGGTGGGCACGCAAATGGTGGCCAAGGGCCATGACTTTCGGCGCATCACCTTGGTGGCGGCGGTCAACCCGGATTCGGCCTTGTTCGCCAGCGATTTCCGTGCAGCCGAGCGCCAATTTGCCTTGCTGCTGCAAGCGGCCGGACGGGCCGGGCGCGATGCGCAGGCCGCCGATCGCAGCGAGATGTGGATCCAGACCTGGCATGCTGACCACCCCCTCTATCAGGCGCTGCGCACCTACGATTTCGAAGCTTTTGCAGCGCAGCAGCTCCAGGAGCGTCAAATGGCCGGCCTGCCGCCCTTTGCGCACCTGGCCATGTTGCGGGCCGAGGGACGCACGCAAGACGCCGCTCAGAACTACCTCAAGGCGGCGGCCGAGTTGATCGAGCCCCTGGTGCAGGAGATGGGCGGCATCCTGATCTACCCGGCGGTGCCGACGGCGGTGCAGCGCGTGGCCAATGTCGAGCGGGCGCAAATGCTGATCGAGGCCAGCGCCCGGCCAGTGCTGCAACGGCTCTTGCAACGCGCCACGCCGCCATGGCTGGCGCTGGCGCAAAAAAACCGCCCCAATGGATTGATCCGTTGGGCGGTGGATGTGGACCCGCTTGCGATCTGACCGCGAGCCGGTTTGGGGGCGCGCTGGGTGTCAGCCCCCGACGAGGGCTTCCAGGCCTTCGCACAATTCGTTCATGGGTGGCATCTCTTTGAGGAAGCCATCCGCCGTCAGCCCCAGCTTTTTGAGCACGTCCCCCGGCACGGTGGCCTCCAGCTCGGCCTCGTTCAGGCCGTGGTGCTCGGCACGGGCGCGCCAGGCGGCCAGGTGCAGCACAGCGGCCATCGGGTCGAAGGTGGTGGCTGTCAGCGGTTCAGGGAACTGCTCGATGGCCTGGGCAAATGCGGGTGGAAACTTCCACTGACGCGCCAGTTCGCCGCCGACGGTGGCGAAGTGGTATCCAAAGGACTGGCGCTCCATGTCAAAGCGGCGCGAATCAAAGGGGCTGGCGATCTTGTCGATCTGCA
>CANBUA010000032.1 GCA_947372535.1 Burkholderiales bacterium | reverse complement strand
ATCTACTTCAAGCACGCCCGCCAGGTCATGCGCCGCAAGGGCCTGCTGGTGCCGCTGACGGATGTCACGCCGGCACTCGAAGGCGAAACGATCGAAACCGTGGACGTGCGCTTCCGCACCGTGGGCGACATGACCTGCACCTGCCCGGTCGAATCCGACGCGGCCAACCCGGCCGACATCGTCGCCGAGACCCTGCACGTGACCGTGAGCGAGCGTGGCGCCACCCGCATGGACGACCGCACGTCCGAGGCCTCGATGGAGCGCCGCAAGAAGGAAGGCTATTTCTGATGAGCACCCCCCAAATCCCCGTCACCTCCGTCAGCCATTGCGAAGCCAGCGAAGAAGTGGCCCACAAGGCCCTGCGTTTCCTGACCGCCGGCAGCGTGGACGACGGCAAGAGCACCCTGATCGGCCGCCTGCTGTTTGACAGCCGCGCCATCCTGGCCGACCAGCTGGACGCGCTGGAAAAGCGCGCCGCCGGTGCGCCCATCGACCTGTCGCTGCTGACCGACGGCCTGGAAGCCGAGCGCGAGCAAGGCATCACCATCGACGTGGCCTACCGCTACTTCGCGACCAAGACGCGCAAGTTCATCATCGCCGACGCGCCTGGCCACGAGCAGTACACCCGCAACATGGTGACGGCCGCCGCCGGCAGTGATGCCGCCGTGGTGCTGGTGGACATCACCAAGATCGACTGGAACGCATCGCCCGTGCCCCTGCTGGCCCAGACGCGCCGCCACAGTCTGCTGGCCCAGTTGCTGCGCGTGCCCAGCATCGTGTTCGCGATCAACAAGCTGGACGCCATCGAAGAGAACACCGAGACGGCCTTCAACAACGTCAAGGCTTCGCTATTGGCCTTCGCCGAGCAAGCCGGCATCGCCGTCAAGGGCGTGATCCCGGTGTCTGCCCTGCGCGGCGACAACGTGACCACGCCAAGCGCCAACTGGCCCTGGTTCACCGGCCCGACCTTGCTGCAATTGCTGGAAGAGCTGCCCGTGACCGATGAGCGCCACGACGGCGCCCTGCTGCACCCCGTGCAGTACGTCACCCGCGACAGCGTGGGCGAAGGCGAGGCCTCGGCCAGCGGCACTGGCCACCAGTACCGCACCTTCTGGGGTCGCATCGCCCACGGCGGCGTCAAGGCGGGCGATGAGGTCCAGATCTTCCCGAGCGGCCAGACGGCCATCGTGGCTGAAGTGCGCCACTCGGCCGAAGTCGTGGCCGCTTGCGAAGCCGGTCAGTCGGCCGGCATCGTGCTGGACCGCCAGGTCGACATCTCCCGCGGCGACTGGATCGCCACACCCGGCAGCATGAAGCCCACGGACACCTTCACCGGCACCCTGGCCTGGCTGGACACCGAACCCGCCGTGCTGGGCCGTAAGTACTGGCTGCGCCACGGCAACCGCTGGGTGCAGGCGCGCATCACCGCCATCGACAGCCGGCTGGACATCCACACCCTGGCCGATCAGGACGCCACCGAGCTGGCCGTCAACGAGATCGGGCGCGTGCAGATCCAATCCCAGCAACCCCTGCCGGTCGAGGCCTATCTGGACAACCGCATCAGCGGCGCCATGATCGTCGTTGACCCGACCACCAACCGCACCAGCGGTGCGCTGCTGGTCAAGGCCGCCTGAGGCCCCTGCTTTTGGATCACGCCGTGTCATCGCCCTGCGCCCTCGTCACCGCCAAAGTCGTCTTCATCGGGGCCGGCCCCGGTGAGGCTGACCTGATCACGGTGCGCGGCAGTCGGCTGATCGCGCAGGCCCATGTCGTCCTGTTCGATGCGTTGGCCGATGGCACCCTGCGCGACCTGGCACCCGATGCAGACTGGATCGATGTGGGCAAACGCGGCTTCTCCGGCCAGCCCGGCAGCGACTTCAACGGCCAGACCCGCATCAACGAATTGCTGCTCAACCATGCGGTGGCCGTTGGTGCCATCCATGGCGAGCGCGGCATGGTGGTGCGCCTCAAAGGGGGCGATCCCAGTTTGTTCGGCCGCCTGGAAGAAGAGCTTCATGTGCTCAAGCAGGCCGGGGTGGTCTGTGAGGTGGTGCCCGGCGTGACGTCGGCCCTGGCCGCCGCCGCCGCCACCCAGCGCCCCTTGACGCGCCGTGGCTCCGGCCGCAGCGTGAGCTTCACCACCGCCATGACCCGCACGGGCGATCTGCAGTGCGGCATGGGCCCGGGCCAGCGCGCCGACACCGAAGTTTTCTACATGGCCGGGCGCCAGTTGGCCCCGTTGAGCAAAGGCCTGCTGGACGCCGGCTGGCCAACCGACACTGAGGTCAGCGTGGTCTCCCGCGCCGGCTGGCCCGACATGCGCCACACCATGCACACTGTGGGCACACTCGATGACGCCAGCGCCATCCACGCCGGGCGGCCCACCCTGGTCATCGTTGGGGCCGGTGCCACGGACATTCCCGATCAGCCCCTGACCCATCTCCCCCTTTGCGACGAGAACACCGCGCCTTGAGCGCCCAAGACTCGTAAAATCCCGCATTTGCCCTTGTTCAACCCCGATCCCACAAGAGAACCGTCATGACCCACGTCGTCACCGAAGCCTGCATCCAGTGCAAATACACCGATTGCGTGGACGTGTGCCCGGTCGATTGCTTCCGCGAGGGACCCAACTTCCTCGTCATCGACCCCGATGAGTGCATCGATTGCGCCGTGTGCATCCCCGAGTGCCCGGTCAACGCCATCGTGCCCGAAGAAGACGTGCCCAGCGATCAGATGAAATTCATCCAGATCAACGTCGATCTGGCCAAGGGCTGGCCCAGCATCACCAAGCGCAAGGCCGCCTTGCCGACTGCCGATGAGTGGAAAGACAAGACCGACAAGCTGGATCAACTGATCCGCTGAAGACACTGCGCTTGTCTCCGCCATGACAACTGGAGCCGAACGCGCCATGATCGACACCGACGTTGTGATCATCGGCGCCGGCCCGGTTGGCCTGTTCGCGCTGTTTCAACTGGGTCTGATGGGCCTCAAAGCCCATGTCATCGACGCACTGCCCGAGGCTGGCGGCCAGTGCGTGGCGCTCTACCCCGACAAGCCCATCTACGACATCCCCGGCGTGCCTGCCTGCACAGGGGAGGAGTTGACGCAGCAGTTGATGACACAGGCCTCCCCTTTCCTGGAGCGCAATCCATGGGGGCGCGTCACCAGCTTGCATTTCGGGCAGGTGGTCAGCACGCTCGTTCGACGTGAAGGTGCCGCTGGTCGCGCTGAAAGCGATGCTTCATCGGCGGGCTTCGACATTGGCACCCAGGCGGGTTTGAATTTCCATGCCAAGGCCGTGTTCATTGCTGCGGGCGCAGGGGCTTTTTTGCCGCGCACGCTCAACGTCCCGGCGCTCGATGGCGCCACCAATGTGCATTTTGATCTGGCACCGGCCACGGCCTGGGCGGGGCAACATGTGGTCGTGGCGGGTGGTGGTGAGGAAGCCGTCGATGCGATCGTGTCGCTGGCCTTGAGGCCCGATGGCATCCGTCCGGCCAAGCTGACCCTGCTGCATCGGCGTGACCAGTTCCAGACCGAGGATGACGAGCTTCACGCCCAATTGCGCGAACTCATCGCCCAAGGCCGCATTCAGCTGGCTTTGGGCGTGGTGCAAGGCGCCGAACGCGCGCCGGCATCGGCCAAAGATGCTGATGGCCCGGTTCAAACGCTCACACTGCTGGGCGGCGACGGTCAGACCCAAGCCTTGCCGCTCGATCAACTGGTGATCCGCTTGGGCCTCAGCCCCAAACTGGGCCCCTTGACCGATTGGGGCTTGCAACTGGACCGCAAGCAAATCGCCGTCAGCAGCGATCGTTTCGAGAGCACCCAGCCTGGCATCTACGCCGTGGGCGACATCAACAGCTACCCAGGCAAGAAGCGCCTGCTGCTGTGCGGCTTCCATGAAGCCACCTTGGCCGCACACGCCGTGGCCGCCAGCCTGCACCCAGAGGCGCCACAGCATTTGCAATACACGACCACCAGCACGCTGCTTTTGAAGCGGCTGGGGCGGCTTTGATCGAGCTCAGAAGTCTGCCGAGATCTTCAAGGTCTTGAAGTTGGCGCTGGGCAGTTGGCCCATGCCATCGATGATGTCCACGAATGCGGTGGCCACCTTGGACAGGCTGGCCTTGTCGATCTTGTCCAGGTTGTCGCTGTCGTCATAGAGGTACATGGGCGATCCGACCAGCAGCACCAAGGGCAGGCCAACGCGCAGGAAATCGCTGCTGTCTGCGGGCAGGCCAAAGCCGTAAGAGGCCACCAGGCTGATCAGGGAGGTCGAAGCCGCCATGGTCTGTTCAAGCTCATGCTTCTTCATCGCGCCTACGGCGATCTCCTTGAGGCCCTTGACCTCGGTCGAGACCATCAACAGCTTGGGCACCGGCAAGCCCGTGCTCGCGAAACTCCCGTTGAGGTCCTTGGTGAACTCCAGGCCGATGTGCTCGATGGTCACGCCCGCAATCGTTTTCTGGCCACTGGGGTTGCCCGGCCGAAGGTACTTGTTGGCGAAAGCCTTGTGCACGGCGTAATCCGTGAAGTGCGTGTCCATGGTCGCGAACATCAGCGTGCGTGGGCGCTCCGAACGCGGCAACTGGCCGTAGTAGCGGGCAAGCGCCAACACCTCGGACACGCCCGAGGCATCTTCCACGGCACCTGAGGTGCCCGAATCGTGGTGCGACTGGACCAGGATCACCTCGTCGGACACCCCTGGCAGGTAACCATAGACCGCGCGGCCGTCTTCCTGGGTCACTTCGCCCGCCATGGTGATCACGGCGGTCAGCGGTGTTTTCTTGGCGGCCTTGATGCCCTCGATCAGGCGCTGACCTTTGGCGGGCGACATCCACAGGCCCGGGATGCTCATGGCACTGCCCTTGTCGTAAGAGCGGTAGGCCTCGTTGTGATATGTGCCGTCCTCGACATAATCGACCAGCACGCCGATCACGCCGACCGCCCCGCCCTTCAAGGCGCGGTAGTAGTTGGAGGGGAAGGCGCCACCGGCATAGGGATCGGGCCACTTGTAGCCGATGGTGAAGCTGTTCGCGCTGTCCTGGACGCCCAACCCCAAAGGCCGCAACAAACCTGCCGGCTGCGCGCCGAAAGGCATGTCCATCACCACGATCTTGCCGCGCACATTGTTGAACAGGAAGTCACTCGCCGAGCCCTTGCCCAGGTAGACCAGCGGCGCTTTCAGGCCATTGGGGCCGGTCGAGAACGGCCCGAAGGCATTTTCCTTGTAGAAGCTGTGCTGGATGGGGAAGGTCGGGATGGTCTGGCCGTTGACCTTCAGGCTCCAACTGGTGGCCTTCCAGACGCGGGTCTTGGCGGTCTCAAAACCGACGCGCTGCAGACCGCTGGCCTCGAACTGATCATGGATGTATTGGGCCGTGTTGGCCGAAGCACTCGATCCCGGCACCCGCACACCGAAGCCGACGATGTCCTTGACGGATTGGAAGATCTCGTCGTCGCTGGGCACGGTGGGCCGAACTTGTTGTGCCGATACGGCGGACATTGCGCCCATGGACAAGGTCCAGCTGAGGCAAACGCGCCACCCCATGGATCGAACCGCTGTTTTCATGATGCATCAGGCCTTCAGACAAGGCCATGTTGAAACGGGAGAGGGTCAGTGTAGAAGCCCTGCAACATTTGGATATCAGGACCTGCCCTCGCCCCGGCACGCGGGCATGCTGCTGGATGTTGAAAATTTGCACCGCTTTGGCAAAACGCCAAAAAACCAATGCTATAGTTGCGGTCTCGGTTGATTGCAGTAACGCGAAAGCGCAAAACAAGCAACCATGATCCTCGATAGCTCAGTTGGTAGAGCGCCGGACTGTTAATCCGTAGGTCCCTGGTTCGAGCCCAGGTCGAGGAGCCAGAATCAGCGAATGAAAAGGCCTTGCATCACTGCAAGGCCTTTTTCATTGGTGCCTGCCCAAACGCCGCGCAGCTAGAATCCTGCGGCCCCACCCACCGACTGTTCACCGTGGCCACCTTCCATGCTTGACCTCTCCTCCATCGACTGGACCGCGATCCTCAAGATCGTCGGCATTGACATCATGCTGGGCGTGGACAACGCCATCGTCATCGCGCTGGCCTGCGCCTCGCTGCCCTTGCACCTGCGCAAAAAGGCCGTGGTGTACGGCACCGCCGGGGCCGTGATCCTGCGCGCCATCCTGCTGGTGTTCGCCGGTTACCTGATCGGCCTGACCTGGGTCAAGCTGATCGCCGGCGCCTACCTGCTCTACATCGGCTTCAACCTGCTGATGGAAAACGGCGACGAGCACGAGGTCAAGTCGGCCGATCACATCATGGGCGCTATCAAGACCATCATCGTGGCCGACTTCATGATGAGCCTGGACAATGTGCTGGCCGTCGTGGCGGCCTCGCAATCGGCCGGCGAGCACAGCACCTTGTATGCGATCGCGGGCATTGTGCTGAGCATCCCGGTCATCGTCTTCGGGGCCCAGGGCATCATGAAGCTGATGGACAAGTTCCCCATCATCATCTGGCTGGGCGCCGGCCTCCTGGGCTGGGTAGGCGCGGAGATGATGATCACTGACCCGGTCTTGGCCGACTACCTCACCCGGGTTCATGGCAGCCTGCAAGACTGGACGCACATCGCCTACAAGGTGGCCGGTTTCGCGGCCGTGATCTTCGCGGTACTGGCGGCCAAGGGCATACGCAGGCGGCGCCAGGCCTGAGGCACTGCTCAGGCGTGCAGAGGCCGCTGGTCTTGCAGCCTGAACGCAGCCACCGCGCAGGCCAGCAGGGCGGCCTGCTCGCTCATGCTGGTGGCTGCGGCGGCCGATTGCTCGACCAGGGCGGCGTTCTGCTGAGTCATCTCGTCGAGCTGGGTCACCGCCTGGTTGATCTGCCCAATGCCGCCAGACTGTTCGTTGGCTGCCAAGCTGATCTCACCAATGATGTCGGTCACGCGCTGTACCCCGCTGACGATTTCCTGCATGGCCTGACCGGCGTCCTCGACCAGTTTGGAGCCGCTTTCAACCTTCTCGCTCGATGCGGCGATCAGGGTTTTGATCTCGCGGGCGGCCTGGGCCGAGCGCTGCGCCAGGGTGCGGACCTCGCCCGCCACGACCGCAAAACCGCGGCCTTGCTCACCGGCCCGTGCGGCTTCCACCGCCGCATTCAACGCGAGGATGTTGGTCTGGAAGGCGATGCCGTCGATCACGGAAATGATCTCGCTGATCTTGCGTGAGGCCACATTGATCTCGTCCATGCTGGTCACCACCTGCGAGACGATGCCACCACCACGGTGAGCCGCCTGCGACGCAGCCGTGGCCATCTGGCTTGCCTGCTGGGCCGAATCGGCGCTGTGGCGAACGCTGCCTGTCAGCTGGTCCATGGACGATGCGGTGTGCTGCAGACTGGACGCCGTGGCTTCGGTGCGGGTGCTCAGGTCCTGGTTACCCGACGCGATCTCGCTTGATGCCGTGGCAATGGAGTCGGTGGCCAGCCTGATGGTGCCCACGGTCTCTCGCAGCTTGGCGACCATCTCGGAAAGCGCTGCATTGAGCGATCGGTCATCCCCCTCGGCCACCTCTGGCTGGACTTGCAAGTCACCGCCAGCGACGCGGCGCATCATGCCGTGCAATCGCGAAGGCTCATCACCCAGGTCACGCCAGACCGATCTCACGATCAGCCATGACGCCACGCCCAACACGGTCAGCACGACCAGGCCCGTGGCCAGGTTGGCCCACAGCACGTGACGCACGCCCGCATAGGCAGCGGCCTGGCGGTCCAGTGTCGCCGCAAGCGCCTCGTCGCCACGCGATTTCATCAGCTTGGTCAACTTGACCTGCGCCTCCTGCATCCGAGCCACCTGATCGCCCAGGTCGGTCTTGCCGAGCATGGCACGGGTAGCGCCAAGGGCCGCACTCTGGTAGGGATCGTAGGCCTTTTGTAACTCCGTGGCCGCGGTATTTTTGCCCTCGAGCCTGCCCATCAGGGCCAGGGCTTCGTGTGTTTTGTCGACCACGGCCTGGACCTCCTTGAGCTTGTCGATGTCACCCTCAGCCGCAGCGGATTGCAAGGTCAGCCGGAACTGCTCGATGCCACGATCAACTTGCCTGACCTGATCCAGGTACGGGTCGTCGACAGAACGCAATTGCTGAAGAGACGCCGACGTGCGCGCCCCCACCATATAGCTGATGCCCGTGCCCACGATGAACACGGCGGCGGCACTCAGAGGCAACGCCCAAATCTTGCTTCGGAACTTCACGGCAGGGGCTCCTTCTCACACAGACAATCAATCAAACAAAGAGACGTGAGCGAATCGATCAGTCCAAGGTCAACACGGTCTTGACAGACCCATCGACCGCAGATTTCTCGACATAGCCGACAGCCTTGGGATCACTGGCCACGGCCTTCTTCACCGCTGCGGAATCGGGCAGTTGCTTAGGCGGTTGTCCCTTGCCGGAGAACACGATGCGAGACCAGGTCGATTTGACTTGGGCGGTATCGCGGCCAGTGGCCTTCTTGTAGAACTCGGCATAGACAGGCGAGCCTTCGGACTGGTCGATGGGCGTGAAGGCCTGGCTCTTGCCCAGGAACAGGTCGGCGACCTGGTCCTTGGTCAAGGCGCCAACGGCCGGGTTGGCAATGACCACCAGATCGGCCGCCTGCGCGGCGCAGGAGACGGCCAGCGAGACAGCCAGGAGTGCAAAACGTGGGTTCATGGTTTTGCTCCTCAGAACACGAAGTCGACGGACACGGTGACGAGGTTGACCTTGCCTCCGTAGGGGAAGCCTGCCTGGGGATTGGAGAACCGCCCTGCGGAGCCGCTGCCCAGCTTGACTTGCTCGAGCTGCGCCTTCAAGGCCACGTTGCGGATGGCATCCCAGCGGACGCCCACCGAAGCGCTTTGTTGTGAGCCGTTGAACGAGTTCAGCGTCGTGTTGAGGGCGCCGGTCGTGGCACCTGAAAGGCCAGCGAGCGCTGCTGCGTTGCCACTGAGTGACACGCCGCCTTCACGGTCGATGTGTGACTTGGTGCTGGCATAGGTGACATAAGGCGTGAAGCTGCCGATCCGATAGCCGGCCGTGCCATACCAGGAAGTGCTGTCGGACAGGAAGCCATCGCCCTTGAAGGCCACGATCTCGCCCATCAGGAACCAGTTGCCCGGGTCGTAATTGGCACCAATGGAAATGGCCGACAGATTCATGTCCTTGAGGCTGTATTTGCTGGTCAATGCGTTGGCCTGGGCTGCGGCAGAGACGAAATCGGGATCCGGGGCACCCGCAGCAGCGTTGTTGGCCAACAAGCCAATCAAGCCAAATATTTGGCCAGTGGTCGGAACGGTGAGGTCAAGATTGATGTTCGTGTACCCCGCGCGCAAAGTCAGCGAGCCAATCTCCAGCGAATCATTGAGCCCCCAACCCGGCTTGGACTCCGCCTTGCCACCAGACAACTTGGCCGTGCTCGTGCCGTAATAAGCCTGAAAGGTGTTGTTGGCCTGGCCAAAGGCCTTGCGGTAGGTCAGGTCCAGCCCGTCATTGCTGGTGATGGCCAGCACGCTGTACACCTCGGTCGGCACATGGGCCCACGGATTGGCATAACCCACAAAGCGGGAGTCGGAGATCAAGTAGGTCGGCGAGGCGATGCGGCCAACGCGAAAGCTCCACTCCGGGGTGGCCTGGTACTTGATGTTGGCCCATTCAAGCGCCGGGTTGTAGCTGTTGTCGTACTGGTGCTGGGCCACGACCTGGATCACGCCCGACCACTGATCATTGATGTGCGCGCTGAGCTGGCCGCCCAGCTTGGTGTCCGGCGCGAAGCTGGAACGCTTGGTGAACCCAGCGCCATTGGGCTGGAAACGGCTGCCCACATAGTCGGCCGTGGGTTCGTTGGAATAGGTCAGCGCGGCTGTGCCGAAACCACTGAACTTGACATTGAAACCACCTTCTTCGGCGTGAGCCACGCCTGCGACTAAAAGAGCCGCTGCCACAGCGGTATGGCGGATGATCATTGATGATTCTCCTGGGGAATGGTGCATGTAAGACGAATGCAGGCTCGAAAGCCCGCCGCGAGTCGACCACTGCTGCAAATACAACCTGCGTGTGGAATCAGAACGATTTGACAGCGTCCTGCTAAGGGTTATCGGATGGTGAGACCTGTACTTGAGTCGCTCTTTCGGCCTTGATCCGGCCATCCCCGGGGAGCCCCTGATACGTCCATCCCCTGTTTGAAGTCTGCGCTTACCTCTAAGCGGGGCCGATAATCTCCCCTTTCACGAGAGTGGATCGATGAGCGCAATGACGAGCTACAGATGGCTCCAGACTGGCCTGGTCTGTGGCGTGATGCAAACAGCCACATGGGCGCTGGCCTTCCCGACCTATGACGTCTGGCGGGTCATGCCCGACAAATCTCTGACATTGCCGGGTGATGCCGCCGCATCGGGTGAGGACTGCATCGGTATCGCTGTCACCGAATCCGTCACCTTGAGCCAGGCCATCGCCCGTGCTCTGTGCGCCCATCCACAAACTCGTCAGTCATGGGCGGTGGCCCAGGCTCAAGGCGCGCAGCTCGGTCAAGCTTATGGAGCCTACCTACCCAATGTGAACGCCGCTGTCAACAAAAGCCGCGATGAGCTGGTCACCAAATCCGGTGGACAGAACAACGAAACCAATGTCAATGCCTATGGCCGAAACGCCACATTGAGCCTGCTGCTGCTGGATTTCGGTGGGCGCTCGGCCAATGTCGAGCAAGCCAGGCAAGGGCTCAATGCGGCCCTGGCCAGCCACGATGCCGCCACACAAGTGGTGTTCATGACGGCGGCACAATCCTATTTCGAGGCCGTGGCGGCACAAGCCAGCCTGGCCGCCGCCAAAGAAACCGAAAACGGCATGCAGGAGGCCCTCAAGGCCGCGCAAGCCAGGCAGGCCAATGGCTCCGGGGTGCGGGCCGAAACCCTGCGCGCCCAAACCGCTGCCTCACAAGCGGTGGCTGACCGCATCAAGACTGAAGGCGGCATGCGCATGGCGTTGGGCGCCTTGGCCAATGTGATGGGCCTGGATGCACGCACGCCCATCACCCTGGATGAAGCCAGCACGGATGCCCTGCTCCTGCGCGGCACAACCGCCAGGGATCCTTCGGACTTGCTCAAGGACATCGACCAATTGGTCGACGAGGCTTTGCTCAAGCAGCCGGCCGTGCGCAACGCCACGGCTCAGTTGGCCGCCGCCGAGGCCCGCTTGAGCGGCGTGACCTCCGAGGGCCTGCCCAGCTTGAGCGCCAACCTGGGCCGCTACATCAACGGGCGCCCCAACACCCAGCTCACGGCCACCCACAGCTTCGAGACGCTGGGCGCCATCACGCTGTCGGTGCCGCTGTTCGAAGGCTTTGCGCGCAACTACAAGATCAAGGAAGCCATGGCGCAGGTCGAGGCGCGCCGCGCCGACCTGGCCAGCGCTCGGGCCCAGGCCTCGCTGGATGTCTGGCGCAACCAGCAGGCCTTGCAAACCGAGACAGCCAGCGTCGGCGCCTCCGAAGACCTGCTGCGCAGCAGCCAGGAATCCAGCGAGGCCGCACGTGAACGCTATCGAGCCGGCGCCATCAACCTGCTGGAATTGCTCGACGTCCAAAAGGAGATGGCGCAGGCACGGCAGGAGCGCATCCGTTCGGTCTCGGCTTGGCACGTCGCCCGGCTGCGGCTGCTGGCCAGCATCGGCAAGGCGGGCTTCTGGGCCCTGCCCTCGGCGAGCAAGGCTTCCACCGCGATCTCAGCGCCCCACGAACCCGACCTTGCACTTGATGCCGGCGGGCAGTGAGCCGCTGGGATTGGCCAGGTCCATGCGAACCTGGAAAGTGCCGCTGGCCGCATCGATCACCTGGTCGATGACGGTCACGCTGGTGGGCAGGCGGCCCTGGAACGGTTTTTCCGGGATGACCTCGGCTTTGGCGCCCACCTTCAACTGCGGATAAAGTGAAATCGGCAAGATCGCCTTGACGCGCAGCGGATTGGTCCGTGCCAGCTTGAGGATGAACTGCTTGCCATCACCAGGCTCGGCCAATTCGCCCGCGTTCATGGACTGCTCCATCACCACGCCGTCGATGGGGCTGCGCAACTGCCTTTGCGCCAACTGGGCCGACGAGAGCTGAAGCTCCAACTGGGCTTGCTGCTTGTTCTCGCGGGCGCTTTGGGCCTCGGCCTCGGCGATGCGCTGCTCGGCCTCGGCTTCATCCTTGTCCTGCGCCGAGGTGTAGTTCTTGCTGGCCAGGTCAGCCTTTCGGCTCAGTTTCTTGGTGGCGTGGTCCAGCCTGCCTTTGGCCGCAAGCACCGTGCCATTCATGCTGGAGCGGTAGCGGGCCAGTTCGGTGGCCGCGCGTTCGACACCCGCCTCCAGGCTGACCAGCACTGTGCCTTTGCGCACGCTGGATCCCCGCTCGACGTAGACGCGCTCGATCAAACCGGCGACCGGGCTGCGGATCTCGACCACCTGCGAGGGCTCGATCAGGCAGTCGTATTCATTGGATGCAGCCTGCGCCACAGCAACGGCCCAGCCCATGCTGCTGGCCACGGCCAGGGCCGCCCATGTCCTCGTCGATACGATCTTCACTCCGTCGCTCCAGAAAAGGCCAGTTGCTCGCGCACGTGGCGGTCAGATGTTTGGGTATGCCCGCGCTGGGCGGCATGGTGGGATTCGGCGGCGCGCTGAACGGCTTTTTGCAGCCAGCCGATGGCTTGTTCAGGCCAGGGGCCGTCACCATAGCGCGCGCGCAGGGTCTTGAGGGCCAAGCCGCCGTATTTGGCGATGACCTCATCGTCGAAAGCCAAGATGGCGCGGCCACCGCCAGGGTTGCCTTGACGGGCGCTGCGGCCAAACAGCTGGCGGTCGATGCGGGGTGATTCGTGCCATTCGGTCAGCACCACGTGCAGGCCACCATGGGCCAGGACATCGTCGGACACCGGGATGTCAGTGCCACGGCCGGCCATGTTGGTGGCCACGGTGACGCGGCCTGGCTCCCCGGCACGGGCCACCAGCTCGGCCTCGTCGGCGTTCTGGCGCGCGTTGAGCACCTCGTGTGGCACGCCGGCCTGGGTCAAGGCCTGGCTGATGGTGTCCGACGCCCACACCGACCGCGTGCCGACCAGCACGGACTGGCCATGGGCCAGGCGCTCGCGCACCTCCTGCACGATGGCCTGGCGTTTGGCGGCTTGATCCGGCCAGATCTGCGGCGGCAAGGTGCGGCGCTGGCTGGGACGATTGGGCTCGACGCGCACCGTGCGCACGCGGAACACGCCAGCGGTCTCACGCGCCACTTCACGCAGCGTGCCACTCATGCCGGACAGGCGCAGGTAGCGCGCGAAAAAAGTCTGGTAAGTCAGGCGAGCGAGGGTGCGGTTCTGGCCGCTGAGCGGGCAACCCTCCTTGGCCTCGACCATCTGATGCAGGCCTTGCTCCCAGCTTCGATCAGGCAGCAGGCGTCCGGTGAATTCGTCGACGATGACGACCTTGCCTTCGTGGACGACGTAGTGCTGATCCAGCGTGAAGATATGCAAGGCGCGCAGGGCCTGCAAAACGTAGTGCTCGCGCACCCAGCTCAGTTGCAGGAACTCACCGGCCTCACCCTGCTCAGCCACCCAGTCTTCCAGGTGCAGGCGTCCTTCGTCGGTGAGGTCGGGCTGCCGCTGCGGCGGCAAGAGGCGGTAGTGTTTTCCTTCTTCGAGCGAGCGCGCCAAATCCAACAGGCGCAGGTAGTCATGCGCATCACCGCCACCCTCGCGGGCGCTGGAGAGGATCAAGGGGGTGCGCGCCTCGTCGATCAGGATGCTGTCGGCCTCATCGACGATGGCAAAGTGCAGGCCACGCAAACGCAAAGGCTCGGTGGCCTTGCCTTGGCCGTGCAACTGGCGCACGGCCAGTTGGGCCAGGCTGTGCGCGCCCACGGTATTGACACGGTCGCGCAGGTAGTCGAAGACCAGGTCCTTGTTGGTGCAGTAGGTCAGGTCATGTGCGTATTGGGCAGCGCGCTCGGACTGGCCCACGCCGCTGTGCACCACGCCCACGCTCAGGCCGAAGAAGCTGAACAGCGGGCTCATCTTCTGGGCATCGCGCTGAGCCAGGTAGTCGTTGACCGTGACGACGTGGGTGGGGATGCCGGCCAGCGCGCCCACGCAGGCCGCCAGGGCCGCTGTCATGGTCTTGCCCTCGCCCGTGTCAAGCTCGACCATGCAGCCGCTGACCAGCAACCAGGCACTGGTGATTTGCGGCGGGTGCGCCAGCAAGCCCAAGGTGCGGTGTGCGGCCTCGCGGACCAGGGCCAGTGCACGGGCGCCATCCTCTGGCCCTTGGCCGATGAATGCGGCATGGCTGGCTTGCCTGGCCTGTTTGAGCAAGGTGGCTTGGTCCATCGCCTGCAGCCCTTGGGCTTGGCGATGAACCTCGGCCACGAAATGGTCATGGTGGCGGCGCACCATCGGCCGCCAGCGAGGCAAGCTCAGCCAGGTGCCCGTGACCCAGCGGTCCAGCGCGGACTCCAGGTCATCGCGCCGCTCAGGAAACAGACGCGACGAGACCGGCACATGGGCGGGCGGCCAGACCAGCTCAGGCATGGAAGTACCCCAGGAACATGCGGCGCACGGCACGCCACAGGCGGTAGCCCACGGCCTCGGGCGGGTGCTCGAAACGCACGCTCACGCGGCTGCCGATGAGGTGAAAGGGGAAGTCGTCCGGCAAGCTCAGTTCATACTCGAAATACGATTGCAAAGCCGTGCGGCCCGATTCGTCCCGCGGGTCGGTCAGCACCTCGCCGCCACGGTGCTTGCCCAAAGCCGCGCTGGGCAGATCGCGCGAAGCCCCTGGCACGGCGCGCACGATGCTGGCAGGCCAGGTGCGCTCGGCATCGAAGGGCAGCTTGATGCGCACCGATCGGATTTTCTGGCGGATGAGGTCTTCGTCGTCCTGATGAACCAGCACGCGCACACGCGGCGCCTTGGGTGGGATCACGTAAGCCAGCACCTGGCCCTTCTTGAAGAAACGCCCGCTCACGTCGTCGCTGGCGGGCAGCCAGAGCTGGCCATTGGCACGGCTGTACAAGGTCAGCTGCGTATGGCGCTCTTCAAGGCGCTTGAGGATGGTCTCTTCGCGGTGCACGGCCACCATCGCTTGTCCGGCCAGAGACGGCCCTGTCAAGACGGCCGCGTCGTGACGAACCTCGGCCGAGGCCAGACGAGCTTGCTGCACCTGGACCTCTTTGGCCAATTGCGGGTCGCGCAACATGGCCAAGCCTTGTCCTTGCGTGACCTGCATGCCGGGCTGGGCCTGCAAATGATCGACGAAGCCGGCCTGCCCTGCCCGCACGATGGCGTCTTCCGGCAGCCACAGCACACCTTCGACCTGCGTGCGGTGCGGCATGGGCAGCACGAACAACACCAGCAGCAGGAGCATGCCCAATACCAAGGCGGCACGCCGGCCTTGCCGTCCGGTGTCCGGGCCACGCGCCAGTCGCCAGAGCTTGAGCACGGAGCGGCCCAGGGGCCAGACCACGCTGACGGCCAGGCTCCACACCGCCATGAGCATGCCCATGACCGCGTATTGCGTGGACACGAAAATCGCGATGGAAACCATCACAAAAGCGCGGTAGACCAGTGACAGCGGCGCATACACGAAGAACCAGCCGGCCTCGCCCGGGGCCATGGCCGGGGACAAGGTCTGGCGCTTGCGCATGGCATACCGCTCGAACAGGTAGCCCCAGTAGCGGCTGGCGCGCTGAGCCAGGTTGGGAATCTCCAGCGCATCGCTGGCCACGTAATAGCCGTCGTAGCGAAGCAAGGGGTTGCCGTTGAACAGCACGGTCGTGACGCTGGCCAGCACGGCCACGTCATAGGCCAGGGCCTTGGACACGCCGGGCTCCAGCCAGAGCCACAGGTAAAAGGCCAGGGCCGCGATCACCATCTCGACCAGCATGCCGGCCGCGCCGACCAGCATGCGGTCTCGCTTGTTGGGAAAAGCCCATGAGCTCGATGCCTCCACGTAAGGCACGGGCAGGAACAACAACCACATGACGCCCATGTCGTGCACATCGCCGCCACGCATCTTGCAAGCCACGCCGTGGCCCAGCTCATGCAAAGCCTTGACCAAGGGAAAGACAACGATCAACAGCAACAGGTTGTCCATGGCCAGCAAACGCTCGCCCACGTTGTGCGTCAGTTCCTGCCAATGCACGATGGCCAGGCCCAAGGCCGGCAGCACCCAGGCCAGCCAGAACAGCGTGCCCCAGCGGCTCAACCAAGGGCCGATTCGTGCGACCAGCTTGGCCAGGAAACGATCGGGGTCCCATAAGCGCATGCGAATGGCAAGCGGGTTCAGGTACTGGGCCAGCTTTTTCTGGCGCGCCTGTTTGCCGCCGCGTGCCGCCGTTTCAGCCAGGTCGGGCAAGGTGTCGGACACCAGCAAATCGAGCGCGTGAAGCTGGCCCAGCAAAGCCAGGATGTCTTCCTGCGCGGGCATGTCCTCATCGGCTTGCGCGGCCAACTGGTGCCACACGGCATCGAGTGCATGCTGCCCATCGAGCAAACGCATGATGCGCCAGGCCTGGGCATCGAATCGGTGAAATTTGCCGTTGAGGCGATCCTCGACCACGTACCAGAGCTGCTCTCGGTAGCGGTGCGCATGCACCTTCAAGTGATCACGCAGGCGCGGTTTGATGCCCGCGACTCGGTACCAATGGCCGCTGACGAGCTGGGCGCCCAGCTCGCCGCGCCCTGTCAAAGCCCCAGCGACCATGCGGAATACCTGAGCCAGTCGCTCACGCGGTGAAAGGCCTGCCACAGCAGGCTGTGCTGGCCCACCAGAACCTTGCCCACGCCCTCCATGCCGGGCTGCAGGCGAGCGGCAGCCTGTTGAACTTCGGCCTCCACGCGGAAGCTGTTGCGGCCTTCCTCGGAGGTGGCCACGGGCGACACCTTGCTCACCTTGATCGCAAAGCGTTCACCGGGCAGGCCAGTGAGCAGCAGCTCGCCCGACTCCCCATGCTTGAGGTGAACGATGTCGCGCTCATCAACCTTCAGCACCACGCGGTAGGCATCGAGCGGCGCCACTTCGAACAGGACCTTGCCCTGCTCGATGGGTGCGCCCAGTTGCTGCGACAGATCGCCCCGCACCACCACGCCATCGAAAGGCGCCACGATGGCCACGCGGCCCAGCTTTTCGGTGACGAGATCGAGCTCCGCGTGGGCTTGCTCGGACTCGGCCTGGGCGATGCGCACATCCACGGGCTGTCCCTTGGCCATGGCCTCGCGCAGTCGGCGGTCGGACAGTTCGGCTTCCGCCTGCCATTTGGCCGACTCAAGGCTCAGGTCGCGCTCATCCAGGCGGGCCAGCACATCCCCCTTGTGCACGACATCGCCCGCCCGCACCTTGGCTTCGCGGATGAAACCATCGAACGGGGCAACGGCCGAGCGCTGCACGCTGCCTTCGACCGTCGCAGGCGCCCTCACCCGGAAATCGACATCGACCACGGCAGCCAGAACCAGCACCACCAAACTGATGGCACCGATGAATTTCCAACCGGGATGGCGTGGGCCGGCCAACAAGCCCCAGGTGTGAGCCGCGCTGTCACGGCCATGCGACCACCAGCTTTGCGTGGCGGCGTGCTGCAAGGCCAGTCCAGGTGCCAGCGACAAGGCCAGGGTGCGCAGAAAATCCTGGAACTCGCTGGAGACGGGTGCATCAAAATCCAGCAGCAAAGCACCTTGCGTGCGGCCCTGGTGCGCCAGCGGCAGCACGACCACGGCTTTGGATTGAGACTCCTGTGCATAGTCGGCCACCGCGCTGGCGGCCAGCAAAGGCGCACCCGCTTCGATGTGATGCAGCGGATGCACCTGCGTGTCCCCGACCTCGACGGCCTCCTGCAAGGCATCACGGGCCACGGCCATGAGCGTCGAAGCAGCCTCGAAGGTGGCCGTGCCGGAGACACTCAGGATCTCGATCTGGCGGCCTCTGCCCTTCAGATGGCCCAGCACCGCACGCCGGCACGGCAAGGCCTCGGCCAGGCGGTTGACCAGCCAGCGGCCAGCCACCTCCGGGCCCTCGGCCGCCATCACGCCCAAAAGTACATCCTGCAACAGGGCCGAGCGCTTGAGGCGCAAATCGCGTTCGAGCAGATGGCGCCTGTCGAACAAACCGACCAGCCAGCCGGCGCCCCAATGCAACAGGCGCAGCGCCTCGCGCACGGACGCATCGCCGCGCGAGGCCACATGCAGCACGACCACGCCATAGGTCTGATCGGCGCTCAACAAGGGGTAGGCGCATTGCGCCAGGCCACTGGCCTCTTCCTTGACGACGCCTTTGCGCTCGACCAGGGCCTGCTGGGCCACCTCACCCAGGAAGGACATGTCCTGCTCCGGGTCGGGCCAGACGGCAGCCGGCGCATAACGGTCACCTTCGTCATGCAGCAGCAACAGGCCGGCCTGCGTGCCTGGCACCCATTGGCACAGGATGCCCAGCCAGGCGCGGCACAGCTGGTCGGAGGTCTGCGCATTGACGAGCAGCGACCAGAAATCAGCAGACGCGCCAGCTTCGGCCGACGCGGCAAAACTCTGGGACCACCGAGGTTCGGACGCGACCGCCCCGACCACGGCGGCCGGAGAGGAACCGGCCGTTGAATTCATGCGTGGCGGCGGCGTGCCCACGCGCCCAGGACCACCACACCCGCCAGGGCCAGGCCCCAGGTTTCAGGCTCGGGGACGGCGGCGGTGATGGTGCTCGTGGCGGTAAAGGGGCCTTGTGAGTTCAGGTTCTCGTCGTCATAGGACAACTTGTAGCTGATGAAGCTGGACTGTCCGATCGACAGGCCCGAGTTGGTCACCAGCAGCTTGACCGAACCAGCACCGTTGAGGTCCAGGTTGTTCAGGCCTGCCCAGGTGCCGGTGATGGTGCTCGATGAAGGATCGTAAGAGACGGTGAAAGGATCGGCCGCGAACACCGTTCCGACCTCTACCGGGTTGCTGCCGCCGTAGTTCAGGCTGTCCAGCGCCAGCGTCAATTGCATGGGGTCGAACTGGATCTCGAAGGTGAAGCCCGCCACCTGGATGCCTGAGCCGAAATCGACATCCAGGGCCAGCACCGAAGACTGCCCGGGGGCGATGACCGCGTCGTGCGGGGTCACGGTCAACTGCGCCTGGGCGTGGCCCATGCAGGCGATGAGGCCCGCCAAGGCCACCGCGCCTCTGATCGCCTGGAACGGGGTGCTGCTTGCGAACTGTTTGGTCATGCGTGTTTCTCCAACTGCACAAGAAAAATCATTGGTCTCAATGGACGGTGGGTGGCGTGACGTCCGGGGCCTTGGCGGTGATCGTCCAGCCATTGGCCTGACGCGCCTTCTGGTTGGTGTCGGACACCCAGGTCTGCAACCAGCTCGCGGCGGCCTCATTGTGGCTCAGGTCAAACGCCTTGGGGGCGGCGCTGAATACCACGGACGGGGGGGCCGCACGGCGGGCCGCAGGCAGCGGTGCCGGTGGGATCACCACGATGGCGCCATCGGTGGGATCCGCGCCCGGCAGGGGCGCCGGGTTGAGCGTCAGCCAGGTGTCGTTGAGCCTGACCGAGGTCAGGTCCAAAGCCAGGGTGCCGGAAGCGCCCGCGGCCACGGCGAACTTCAGCTGGAACAGCTCGCCCGTGCCGGCGGCCAGTGGCTGCGTCGTCGACACATCGACCACCAGCTCGCCCGGGTTGTTGCGCACGACCGTGTAGCCAAAGGACTGGGTCAGCGCGGTCTTTTGCACCTCCAGCACACTCAGCACCGAACTGTCGTAACGCACCACCATCTGCACTGACTCCAAGCCGGCGGCCGTGTCGATCCTGACCGGCACGGTCACTGTCGAGCCGGCCAGGGCCGAGACCGTGCCCAGCGTCACCAGGGGATCGGCCCCGGCGAACACCAGTGGCGGCAAACCAACCGGGATGGCCGGCATGTCGGCCACCGCCACACCACCGGCGACGCGGGTCACGCGCACGGCATCGCCGGAATCGATGCCACCGCTGCGGCTGGCATCGCCCAGGATGGTCGGATCCACCAGGGGCGCGGACGCGAAGCCCGTGTCCTGCTTGACGATGACGCGCTGGATGCGTTGCACGTCCAGGGTGGTGTAGCTGGCATCGCCCGTCACATCACCCACGAAGCTCACCACATGCAGGCCGTCGTCGGTCCGCACGGTGCGGGCACCGTTGTCCAGCAGCACATTGCTGAAGGTCAACAAATCCTTGGCGCCGTAAGCGGCATTGGTTGGCACGCTGGCCTCCAGGTTGCCCAGCACGAGCTTGCCGGCGGCCAGAGGGGCCGTTGTCTGGATCGTGACTTGCAGGACACCCGGCGTGGTCGTGACAGCCGAGACCGTGCTGCCCGCTGGCAAGACCCCGCCGGTGAAACCGGTGACGGTCAGCAAGCTGGCGTCGTACTTGAGCGTGAACTGCACGCGCGTGGCGCCCGCCGCATTCTCCAGCGTGACAGGGAAGGCGAAGGTGCCGGCGATGCCAAGGCTCTGGCCCGGGCCGCGCGCGATCTCGCCCACCGACAGGATGGCCGAGGTACTGGGCGCCACGGTGAAGGTCGCGACATGGTTGTCACCCGCCACGCCATCGCCGTTGCCATCAAGCAGCTTGCCGTCGGTCGTCACGAAGCCATCGGCGCGCGATGCCAGCGTGAGCGTGTAGGCGCCCGAAGTCAGCACACCGCCCGTGCGCAGGAAGGTCAAGCCAGCGCGGTCGGCGTCGAGGATGACGCTGCCGCTGACCGCCTTGCCATCCGGCCCGATCAGGACCAGGTCAGCCGTACCCAGGTTGGTGGCTGACGCGTTGGACGACTGGCCCGTGTACAGGTTGAGCACGCTGGCATCGATGCCGCGCGAGAAGCGCAGCTTGAAGCCCGAATCCGTCTGCGCGAAGGACGAGACCTTCAGCGACGGGATCGCCGTCACGTTGATCGCGACCGTGGCCTGGCTGGTGCCGCCCTGGCCGTCGCTCACGGTGTACTTGAAGCTGGTGGCGCCGACAAAGCCGGTGGTCGGCGTGAAGCTGAAGCGGCCGTCCGGGTCTTGCGTGACCGCGCCTTGCAGACCGGTCGAGTCGATGGACAGCACGCTCAAGGCATCACCATCGGCATCCGAGTCGTTGACCAGCACGCCTGGCGCCGACACGACCAGGGTCTGGCCGGACTGCACGGTGTAGCTGTCGTTGGTGGCCACGGGCGCGGTGTTGAGCACACTGACTGTGACGGTGGCCAGGCTGGTGGCGCCAGAAGGATCGCTGACGGTGTACTTGAAGCTGGTCGTGCCGACAAAACCCGAGGCCGGCGTGAAGCTGAAGCGGCCGTCGGTACCTTGCGTGACCGTGCCTTGCAAACCGGTGGCATCGACTGACAGCAACGTCAAGGCGTCGCCATCCACGTCCATGTCGTTGACCAACAGGCCGGGCGCAGGGATGGTGAGCGTCTTGCCAGCGTGCACGGCGTAGCTGTCATTGACAGCCACTGGTTTGTCGTTGACGGGCGCAACACCCAGGCGCACGGTGGCCGATGCCGACCCCGAAATGCCATCGTTGACCTTGTAGCTGAACTGGTCCGTGCCGTTGTAATTGGCGGCCGGCGTGTAAAGCACCGTGCGGGTCACCGGATCAAATCCGCTGAGCGTGCCGTGGACAGGCGGCGTGTTGACCGTGAAGGTCAAGCTGTCGCCATCGGGATCCACGTAATTCAGGGCGATCAGCAGCGGCTGATCTTCGTTGGTGGTCACGCTTTGGCCGGTGGCCAGCGGCGCGCGATTGGGCACGATCACCCGAACGGCCAGAGGCGCCGACTCGAAGCGGCCGTCTTCATCCACCGCCGTGACGGTGATGCCGACATTGCCGCCCTGCGTGTAGGTGAAGCTGGCGCCCGTGGCATTGCCCGCCAGCGTCGTGGTCTGGCCGCCACCCCAGTTGACGATCCATTGGCTGATGGTGTCCTGGCCGGGATCGGTCGCCCCGAAAGCGATGGTGTAGACCGCCCCGGCGTTCACCGACGCCGCACCGGTGACCGTGATGGTCGGCGCCACGTTCGTGACGTTGACGGTGAAGCTTGAATCAGTGCTCAGGGTGCCATCGGTGACGCGCACCTTGAAGGACTGGCTCGCGCCACCATCCAGCGGTTTCCAGGTGAAGAGGCCGGTGTTGAGATCCACCGCCGCGCCAGGCACGGTGTTGTCGATCAGGGTGTAGCGCAGGCTGTTGCCATCGGCGTCCGAACCTGGGATGGCCAGGCTCAAGGTCTGGCCTTCGGCCACGGTCTGCACCGGGATGGCCGCCACCACCGGCGCGTCGTTGACGGCGCGCACATTGATGGTCACCAGCGCGGGCGCCGAGCTGAGCGCATTGCCTGGCGAGCCGTCCGGATCGCCCCGGTCGGTCACGACGTAGGTGAAGCTGTCGGCGCCGTTGTAGTTGGCGTTGGGTGTGTAAGTCCACACGCCGCCTGCACCTTGGGTGATGCTGCCGTGCTGAGGCGCCGTGCCCACGTTGAAGCTCAGGCCGGGCCGTGCGGTTTCCAGGTCCAGGGCGGGCAGCAGGATGGCGACCGGCGTGTCTTCGTCCGTGGCCACCGAGGTGCCCGCAGCCGTCGGCGCGTCGTTGACCGGCAGCACGTTGATCAGAACCTGACCCTCGTCGCTGCCCAGCTTGCCGTCTTCGACCTTGAACTTGAAGCTGTCCGTGCCGTTGAAGTTGGCATTGGGGGTGTAGCGCACGGTGTGTGCGGCCGCGTCGAAGTTGCTCAATGTGCCGAACTGCGGCTGGCCGGTGATGATGAAGGTCAAGGCATCGCCATTGGGGTCGGTGCCTGTCAAGCTGATGAGGATGGATTGGTCTTCGGAGACCGACTTGGTGGCATCCGTGGCCGTGGGCGGCTGATTGCCCGTGCGGTCGATCTTGAAGGTGCGCACGTAATCGTCGCCGCCCACGCCGTTGCCATTGCCGTCCAACAGGTTGCCGGCCGTGTCGAAAATGCCCAGCGTGCCCGAGAGCTTGAGGCGGTACAAGCCGTTGGCCAGCGGGCCGTCGGCCAGTTGCAAGGTCAGGTTGGTCTCGGGGAATGAGTAACCCGGTTTGAGCGTGATGCGCGAATCGTCCGGCGTGCCGAACAGGTTGTCGGCGCCAGCAGCCAGCAGCTCGTAGTTGGCCACGCTGCGTGCGGAAACCCCATCGAGCGATTCGCTGAAGTTGACCTGCAAGCTGCTGAAGGCCAGCGCCGTGGTGCCGCCGTCGACCGGCAGGTTGCTGATGCTGACCACCTTGGGTGGCGTGGCGTCGCTGGAGTCGCCTTGGAACTCATAGGCGCCCACATCGTAGAACGTGAGGCCCGGCGTGGCTTGCCAGACGATGGAGGCCGCATTGGACAGGTTGCTCTGGCCGTCGTAGCCGGCCAGCACATAGGTCTGGTTGTTGCCAGCCGAAACGCCCACGGTCGGGGTGAGCCCGCCAGCACTGGAGCCGTAGTCAAAGCGGAACTTGCCATCGGCGAACAGCGTGACCGAGAAGTTGACCGGGTCGGTCGTGCCCTCGACCACGGTGGCCCAGCGGAAAGTCACCTGATTGGCGACGCTGCTGTCCATGTAGAGGTCACGCGTGGCATCGCTGGGGCTGTAGGTGTTGAGGTTGTCCCACAGCGGTGCGATCCGCACGTTGCGCAGCAGGCCTTCAAGCGTGTTGGCGTTGCTGGTGGCGTAGTACGGATCCTGCCCGTCGAACTGCAGGAAGCCGTTGGTGCTGACGTAGACCTTGTCGTAGCTCTTGCCGTAGAAATTGAAGGCAAACGGCAGGGTGACCTGCGTGGCGCCGTCGCCGGTGCGGTAGTTGAGCTTGGTGCCCACGCTGGCGAAGGTGCTGCCCGACTGGGGCGAGCCCACGTACAGCGGCAGGCCATCACCGGTGTTGGCGGTGCTGGCGTCGTCGCGGCGGATGCGTCCTTCGATGTCACTGCCCGTGGCCACGTACATGTTGGCCGCATCGATGGCCGGCGAATGCGCACGCAGACCGAAGTTGTCGTCATAGCCGTTGCCGGTGATCAGGCCCTTCTCGCCCAGCACGTTGTCGGCGCCGTCGATGTCCAGGAACAAGGGGTCGCCCGCCTTGCTGTGCGCATCCTGCCCGGAGGCCGTGCGCCATGCCGCCAACGTGGCCTGCTGCGCGCCGCCGAACAGGCCAACCTTGGCGCCAGTGAGCGGCGTGTTGAACAGGTTGTAGTCGGACAGCACGCGTTGCGCGCCGCTGGTCACGTTGATGCCAAAGCCTGCGTTGACCCAGATGATGTTGTTGTAGAGCTTGACGTCCGAGGCTGTCGACGAGATCAAGATGGCATCGCCCACCGGCAGGTAGAGCGTGTTGTCGCGCACGGATTGACCATTGTGGGCAGAGGTGATGGAGATGCCGACGTTGGTGTTGGCATAGACCACGTTGTTCTCGATCTGGCCGTAGCCCGTGTCGATGATGCCCGTGGAGTTGCTGTAGACGCGGTTGCCACTGACGGTGGCGTTGTAGATCGACAGGCCGTAGCTGGTGTTGCTGTAGACCTCGTTGCGGCTGGCCACGGCGTTGCTGCTCACGGACAGGCCGCCCGCGTTGTTGTAGACGAAGTTGCCCGTGGCCGTGGCGTCGTTGCTGATCTGGATGCCCACCCGGTTGCTGCCCAGGTGGCTGTAGACCTCGTTGGCGTTGATCTGCACCGAATAGACCGCCATGACGCCGCCGGAGCCGTTGTCGTGGATTTTGTTGTGGCTGATGACGATGGGGGTCGCCAGGTTGTAGCCATAGGCATCCACGCCCCAGCCATTGTTGCCATAGACATCGCTGCCATCGAGCAAGGTGCCACTGCCACGCAGCCAAAGACCGGTCTGGTTGCCATGGATGGCAGAGGTCTTGATCGTCCAGTCGTCGTTGCCCGTGTCCACCGACACGCCCGTGCCGGTGAAGCCGTAGACCTTGGTGTCGACCAGGGTGATGCGGTCGCTGTCGGCCGTGGTGGCGGCCAGCACGCCGGTCTGCGCGCCAGTCATGCTGATGTTCTCGATGCGCACGTCGTCGGCGCCCTTGAACTCCAGCACCGCCGTGCCTGGGTTGGCATTGCCACGGTCCAGGATTGTGGCATGGCCAGGCTGCGAAGCGCCCTTGATGCGCAAGCCGCTGTCCTGGCTGTCGATGACGATGTTGGTGGCCAGGTCATAGGAGCCGCTGTCCACATAGACCACATCGCCGGGGTTGAGGTCATAGGCACGCAACAAGGCCGCCAGGCTGGCCATGGGCTTGCTCGGGTCCTTGCCGCTGTTGGCGTTGTTGCCCACAGCCGTCGTGTACTCGTCGCCGGCTGTCGTGCCGTCGTTGACGTAGAAGCTCTTGCCCGCATTGGCAATCAGGAAGCCTTC
>CANBUA010000031.1 GCA_947372535.1 Burkholderiales bacterium | reverse complement strand
GCGCTCGCCGCGTTCCTGACCCAGGGTGTCGAACAAAGCCGCCGACAGAGCCTGGAAGGTGGCCACCGCCGCCAGGTCATTGCGCTGGAGCTGCTTGATCAGCAGGTTCATTTCCGCTTCGCCCAAGGCGGATTGGTCGTGGGCCGGTGAGTCGCCGCCATGCTCGATCATGGTGTCGCGCAAGACCGCGCTGGCCTGACGCAACTCGCTCAGGGCCACGCCGAGCTGCCTCAGGGTCTGGCCCAATTCCGGGCCGATGCCGTCTTGCTGGAAGCGTTTTTCGGCCTGCTCGGCCAGGCCATGGATGGCGACCGCACCCAACATGCCCGAGCTGCCCCGCAGCTTGTGCAGGCGCCCGGCCAAGGCGCGCTGCTGGTCAGCGCCTTCGGGCAGAGCAAGCTCGCCGATGTCGGCAAACTCGCGCAGCAGGCGGTCCAGCATGGCGGCGAACAGGCGCACATCACCGCCCAGTTTGTCCGAGGCCGAGACACCGTCGATGCCGTTGACGGTCGGCCATTGGTCGGCCTCATCATGCGATGCCAGGCGCGGCACCACCGGCAAGGCCTGGCCGGAGCGGCGCTCGACATGGCGCCGCAAGGCATGCACCAGGGCTTTGGGGTCGAAGGGCTTGCTGACGAAATCCGTCATGCCCGATTCGTAAGCCCGCGCACGCTCGGAGACCAGGGCACCGGCCGTCAAGGCGATCACGGGCAAGGTCTCCAGGCCCGGCTGGCTTCGGATGCGGCGCGTAGCCTCGTGGCCGTCCATCAGGGGCATCTGCACGTCCATGAGCACCGCATCAAAAGGTGTGGTGGTGTCGCGCAACTTGGACAAGGCCTCATGCCCATCGCGGGCCAGCTCCACCGTCGCACCTTCGCGCGCCAGGATCTTCTGGGCCACCTCGCGGTTGATGTCGCTGTCATCGACCACCAGCACCCTCACGCCGTGCAACCAAAAAGCGCCCTTGGGACCCAGGGCTTGCAAGGCCTGTACCTCGCTGACCTCCTCGCCATGGGGCAGCACATCGTCACCCGCGATGGCCAGCGGCAGCGTGAACCAGAACTCGCTGCCCACGCCCTCCTGGCTGTGCACGCCGACCGCACCGCCCATGAGCGCGACCAGGCGTCGCACGATGGACAGGCCCAGGCCCGTGCCGCCAAAGCGCCGCGTGGTCGAGGCATCGGCCTGCATGAAGGGCGTGAACAGCCGGGCCTGCACGTCCGGCGCGATGCCCATGCCGGTGTCCTTGATCGAACACCTGAGCACCACGTGCTCGCTGTCGCGGTCGGTGGCGCTCACGCTCAGAGTGACCTCGCCGTCCTCGGTGAATTTGAAGGCATTGCCCAGCAGGTTGATCAGCACCTGGCGCAGGCGCTGCCCATCGCCGATCAGGCACTCAGGCAACTGCGGCTCGGTGCGCACATGAAAGCTGATGGGCTTGCCGCTGGCGTGCTCGCCAAACAGCTCACGCATGTCCTGGATGAGCGAGCTCAGGCGGAAGGGCGCCTGCTCGATGGTGAGCTCGCCCGCCTCGATCTTGGACAAGTCCAGCACGTTGTTGATCACACCCAAGAGCGAGCGGCCGGCCGCCTGGATCTTGGTGGCGAACTGACGCTGCTCGGCATTGAGCCGGGTCTCGTCCAGCAGGTAGGCCAGGCCAATGACCGCGTTCATGGGGGTGCGGATCTCGTGGCTCATGTTGGCCAGGAACTCGCTCTTGGCCAGGCTGGCCGCTTCGGCCACCAGCTTGGCGGCGCGCAAGGCATCTTCCGCGGCGTGCTTGGCCGTCACATCTTGCAAGGCGCCGATCAGGCGGGTCGTGCGAGAAGCGCTGCCTTGGCCTTCCTGCTCGGCCTCACCCACGATGCGCACCCAGATGGCCCGGCCGGTCGCGCTGACGAAGGGCAGCTCCAGGTCCCAGCCCTGGCAATGGTCGATGGCCCGCTGCACGGCCTCACGGATGACCGGCTGGGCCGGTGCCGCGAAGTGGCCCAGCATCTCCTCCAGGCTCAGGCCTTGCTGGTCGGGCAGTTCGTGGATGCGGCGCGTCTGCGTGGTCATGATGACCTCGCCCGACGCCAGCGTGACCTCCCAGCCGCCCACGCCAGCGACCACGCCAACACGCTCAAGGAAGGCCTCGCTGGTGGCGCGCAGACGCTCCTCAGCCAGCTTGCGCTCGGTGATGTCCAGGTGGGTGCCCGACATCAGCAGGGGCTGGTTGTTCTCGTCCCACTTCAGCACGCGGCCACGGTCCAGGGCCCAGACCCAATGGCCGTCCTTGTGCCGCATGCGCGTCTCGCACTCGTAATAAGGCTCATCGCCATTGAAGTGGCGGCTCAGGCTCTCGTTGGAGCGCTGCAGGTCGTCCGGGTGCACGTGGTTGATCCAGGTGAGGATGTCCACGGGCGCCAGCTCGGCCAGGGTGTAGCCAATGATCTGCGCCCAACGCTCGTTGAAGCGTATCTCGCCGGTCTGCACGCGCCACTCCCAGGTGCCCACGTTGGTGCCGGTGAGGATGTTGTCCAAGCGTTCGCGCTCCTCCGCCAGCGCCTTGGTGGCCAGGCGGGCCGCCGTGACATCGGTGCACAGGGACACGTACTTGTCGATCTGCCCCTGCGGCCCCACAAAGGGCACGATGATGCTGTCGACCCAGTAGAAAGCGCCGTCCTTGGCACGGTTACAAACCTCGCCATGCCAGGAATGCCCGAGCGAAATCGTGTTCCACATGTGCGTCCAGAACTGGGTCGGGTGCTCGCCCGAGTTGACCACGCGGTGGTTCGCGCCGATGAGTTCTTCGCGCTCGTAGCCGCTGAGCCGGCAGAAGGCTTCGTTGACGTCGATCATGTCACCTGCCGCATCGGTGACGGAATAGATCGAGTGCATCTGGATGGTCTGGAGCAGGGACTCGCTTTCGCGCAAGGCCGCGGCCAGTTCGTGGCGGCTCTCGGTCAGCTCGGTCACGTCGTGCACCAGCACGTAGAAGCCTCGCACCTCGTCGCCGACGACATCGGGGATGTAGTGCGCCAGCGAATAGTGGATGCGGTCCGCATCGGGGCGCTGGATGGCGCGCTCGAAAACCTGCTTCTCACCACGCAAGGCCCCTTCGATGTAGCCCCGGTTTCGCTCGAACAGGTCGGGGCTCAGCAAGTCGCGCAGGTTCATGCCGGGCAGCACGACCGCGTCGGCCCCGAACCACTTGCGGTAGGCATGGTTGGCGAAGCGGTTGACCAGGTCCTTGTCCCAGTAGCCCACCATGGAGGGCAGGCCGTCGAGGATGGCTTGCAGATGGCGGCTGGCGGCTTCCTGCTCCAGCGTGCGCTGCTGCACCTGCAGCTCGAGCAGGGTGTTGAACTCGCGCAGCTGGCGTTCGGCCGTCTTGCTGTCGCTGATGTCGCGGATGGTCTTGCCGATGCCGACGATCTCGCCATTGGATGAGGTGATGGGCGCGGCCGTGATGGACACGGGGACCAGCATGCCATCACGTCGGGTGCACACCGCGTCGAAAGGCGGCACGGTCATGCCCTGCTGCACCTCGCGGCGGATCCGCGTTTCCACGTTCTGCCCCTGGTGCACCAGGATCAAGGTATCGACGAGGCGACCGACCGCTTCGATTTCGGGGAAGCCAAAGATGCGTTCAGCCGAGCGGTTCCAGCTCAGCACCGTGCCGTCAAAGGACTGGGCGATGATGGCGTCGCTGGCGTTCTGGATCACCGTGGCCAGGCGGACTTGCTCAGCCCACAACTGCCGCCGGCGGTGGCGACCCAGGTAGTAGGCATATGCCAGCGCGGCCACGAGCACGGACGTCGCTGCACCCGCGGCGAACACCAGCCTGGGCTCGATCAGCCCCAGACCGGAGATAAAGCGCTCGGACGCACGCGTCTCCACCAGCCAGGTGCGCCCGAAGAGCTCGCGCCGTGACCGGTTGACCAAGCTGCCTGGATTGGCGTCGGTGGCAGCGCCCGATGGCGCGCTGGCTGCTAAAGACGGCTGACTGGTCCCATAGAACTGCTGAGGCTGTCCCGGATCGGACGCATCGAACAAGGACACCGAAAAATCACGCTGGTCCATCCCGATGTCGCGCATGACCTCATCGATGATCAAGGGCGCATAGGACCAGCCGTAGGTGGCGGCTTCACGCTGTGCCTCGGTGTTGACGGGCATGCCCATGCGGTAGATCGGCAAGAGCAACAGGAAGGACCGCGTCCCCAACTGCGTGGCTTGCGTCAGCGCGATGGGGGCTGTCAGTGTGACCTTGCCCGTGCGCATGGCCTGTTGTGCGGCGGTTCGTCGATGCGTTTCGGACGCGATGTCCAAACCCACGGAAGCACGGTTGTCCTCCACCGGCTCGATGTACTGGATCACATAGCGGTCGCCGTCATGAGGCGTCAGTTGCTTGATGTGAAAGCCCTGCATGCCATCACGGCGCGCTCGCAGCACGAATGCATCGACCTCGTCGGCCGGCACACGGCGGATGAAGCCAAAGCCCCGGGCGCCGTCGAACTCCAGCTTGATGTTGCGGGACTCGTGATAAGCCCTGAAAGTCGGCCGGTCGATGCGATCAGGGCCGGCGGTCATGATGGCGCCACGTGCGCCACGCAGGCCATATTGGTAGCGGGTCACGCGATCGATCAGGTGATCCTGCACGGAGGTGGCCAGCACCTCGAAACGCGTCGCTGCCACCTGATCGTTGACATTGGCCTGTCGGCTGGCCATGAGCAGGCTGCACCACAGGCCGAACAGCAGCAAGCCGCCCGCGCCGACGAGCAGCCCCGGTGGATGGCGGGAGTTAGCCACCCACCGCCTCTTCCAGCGGCAAGGCCCGCCAGCAGGCGCGCCCGGCGTGTTTGGCCTCGTACAAGGCCATGTCCGCGCAGCGCACCAGGTCAGCGGCCTTCAGGCGCCCATGGGTTGCCGACGAGGCTGACCCGCCTGTCGGCACTGCGGCCTCGTGCGGGCCATGATGCGGTGCATGGGCCACGTCCGAGGCCACGCTCATGGTGCAGGCACCGAGCGACACCGTCACATGCGGCGCGACCAGCGATTTGGCATGCGGCAGTCCGCGTGCTGCAACGCCTTCGACGATGCGCTGCGCCACGTGATGGGCACCAACCGCATCGGTCTCGGGCAACAGGATCACGAACTCCTCACCGCCAATGCGCGCCACGGTGTCGGCCGGGCGGTGGGCCAGCTCCATGATGGTGTGGGCCACGTTGCGCAGGCAGTCATCGCCTTGCTGATGGCCGTAGTGGTCGTTGTAGAGCTTGAAGTGGTCGATGTCGACCATCAACAGCGAGAGCGTCGAGCCCGAGCGCCTGGCCCGGTCCCATTCGCGCTCGAGCAGGAAATCGAACTGGCGCCGGTTGGCCGCGCCGGTCAGTGCATCGGTGTTGGCATTGCGCCGCAACTCGTCGGACAACTGCTTGAGCCGCAAATGGGTGCGCACACGTGCCGTCACCAGCAGCGGCTTGGGCGGCTTGCCGATGAAATCGACGGCACCGGCCTCCAGGCCCTTGAGCTCACTATCGGCGTCGTTGTGCTGGGTGATGAAGATCACCGGGATGCCCCACAGGTCGGCATCGGTCTTGAGGATTTCGCAGACTTGGTAGCCGCTCATGCCCGGCATCTCGGCATCGAGCAGGATCAGGTCGGGATGCGCCTCGCGGGCCATCTTGAGGCCCTGCTCGCCCGACAGTGCAAAGCGCACGTGCCCCAGTTCGGACAGCATCTTGCCCAGCACTTGAACCACCACGGGATCATCATCGACGATCAGGATCGATCCATTGCTGTCCATGTGTGTCCGCCCGCTGAGTGCTGTTTTGGTGCCTTCGCCCTGGCACGAATGTCGACAGATCATGGGCGAATCAGGTGGTCATCAGGCTAACACAGCCACCCCCCGGGTAAACGTGTATAACCGGCCATTCAGCAGGCATATTCGTGGCCGAGGGCCCTCAGAACGAGACACTTGTCACGCTTGCCCCCAGCTTCACCAGGCGTCAACAAAAGGCCGCTTGCGGCCCTGACGCGGCACCGGCAAGGGCATGGATGCCAGGCCGCGCACCAGCCAGTGACGGGTCTCAAACGGGTCGATCACATCGTCCAGCTCCAGGTGGGCCGCCATGTTCAGGGCCTTGCCACGCTCGTAGGCGGCCGCCACCAGTTGCTCGAACATCTGCTGACGCTGGTCCAGATCAGCGATCGCTTCGAGCTGCTTGCCAAAGCCCAGCCGCACCGCGCCCTCGAACCCCATCGGGCCGAACTCGCCGGTGGGCCAGGCCACGGTGAACTCCGGCGCCAGCAGGCTGCCCGCCGTCATGGCCTGCGCGCCCAGGCCATAACCCTTGCGCAGCACCACCACGAAGAAGGGCACGCTCAAGCTGGCGGCCGTCAGGAACATGCGCGAGAAGTGGCGCACCGTGGCCGTCTTTTCTGCGTCGGGACCGACCATGAAGCCAGGCGTGTCGCACAAGGACACCAGCGGGATGTCAAAGGCATCGCACAGCTGCATGAAGCGCGCTGCCTTGTCCGCCCCATTCGCGTCGATGGCGCCGCCCAGGTGGCGCGGGTCATTGGCGATGACGCCCACCGGCCGTCCTTCGATGCGGGCCAGCGCCGTCACCATGCCAGGCGCGAAACGCTCGCGCAGCCCCAGCACCGAGCCTTCGTCGAACAAAGTCTGGATGACCTGGTGGATGTCGTAGATGCGGGTGCGCTTTTCGGGCACGGCATGGCGCAAGGCGCGCTGGTCGGCACAGGTCCAGCCGCTCGTGCGCCCCTGGAAATAGGCCATGTACTGCTGCGCCACGCGCACCGCCTGAGCCTCGTCGTCCACCACGATGTCGATGACGCCATTGGGCGCCTGCATGCTCACCGGCCCCACTTCCTCCGGCGTGAATCGGCCCAGGCCGCCACCCTCGATCATGGCCGGGCCCGCCATGCCGAGCGTTGCATCTTTGGTGGCGATGATCACGTCGCAGCAACCGGCCAGGGCGGCATTGCCCGCGAAGCAGCGCCCATTGACGATGGCCACCAAGGGCACCAGCCCGCTCAAGCGGGCCAACCCGAGGAAGGTCATGTTGTCCAGCAGGCTGACGCCGGGGTATTCATCGTTGGGCCGCCCGCCGCCGCCTTCGGCCCACAACACCAGCGGCAACTGCCGTTGCAGGGCCAGGTGCAACATGCGGTCGGTTTTCTTGTGGTTGATCACGCCCTGGGTGCCGGCGAACACGGTGTAGTCGTACGCCAGCACCATGCAGCGAGCGGCCTGTTCGCCGAACTGCGCCGCGTTGACCGTGGCCAACCCCGCGATGAGGCCATCGGCCGGGCTGCGGGCGATGAGCTCGGCCTCCTTCAAGCGCATGCGCTGCGAAGCCAGGGCCAGCGCGCCGTATTCGATGAAGCTGCCCTCGTCCACCAAAGCCTGCACGTTCTCGCGGGCGGTGAGCTGACCTTTGGCGTGGCGCTTGGCCACGGCGTCTAAGCGGTGCGCATCCAGCGTGACAGCATGGCGTTCGAGCACCTCGGCCAGGTCGGGCCTGATGTGCGCCGGGTCAAGCAACTGCCCGCCACCTTCGTGCGCCTGGCCATCGTCATGGGCCGGGTCGATGGCCAGCAAGGCCAGGCCCTCGTTCACCACGGTGCCTATCTCGACCAAAGCCGCTTCGATCCGACCGCCGCATTCAGCCAGAATCTCGAACTCCATCTTCATGGCCTCGATCACGGCCACGCGCTGACCAGCCCTGATTTGATCGCCGGGCTGGACCAGCAGCGTCATCAAGGCGCCGGGCACGGTGGCGCGGATGGCCACGCAGCCCTCCGGCAGATTGGCCTGGCTGGCGTCCATGGCGTGGGCTTGTGCGTCCACGCCCACGCCCGCGGTCCCGTTCGACAAGGCGCGTGGCCTGCGCTGCTGCGCAGCCGATGCCAACAAGGCTTCGATGTGCTGCTGCAACCAGCGCGTGCTGATGTCGTAAGCGGCCAGATCCTCATGCGCCAGCAGTGCCTGCAAGAAGGCGAGGTTGCTGTCCACCCCGTCAAGCCGGAACTCGGCCAGGGCACGGCGACTGCGCTGGCGTGCAGCCTCGAAACCCTGCGGGTGGTGCACGATGACCTTGGCCAGCAAGGTGTCGAAACCCGGATGAGGCTGCATCCCTGCATGGCCGCACCCATCGACGCGGATGCCAGGCCCGGCCGGCGGCTCGTAAGCCCGCACCAGGCCGCTCGCCGGCAAGGCACGGCCGTCAAGCCCCATGCGCTCGACATTGACACGCGACTGGATGGCACAGCCCTGCGGCGGCGGGATGTCGGCCTGCAACAAACCCAGGTCGACCAGCGAAGCGCCCTGGGCCAGCCGCAACTGCGCCTGCACCAGGTCCAGCCCCGTGACCGCCTCGCTCACCGTGTGCTCGACCTGCAAGCGCGGGTTGGCCTCCATGAAGTAATGCACACCCGGTTGATCCAGGTCCACCAAAAACTCGAAGGTGCACAGCCCGCGCAGTTTGACGGCTCGCGCCAGCGTCAAGGCATCGTCCAGCAGGCGCTGGCGCAGCGTGGCGTCCAAATGCGGGGCAGGCGCAATCTCCACCAACTTCTGGTGATTGCGCTGCACGGTGCAATCGCGCTCCCAGACATGGCTGACCTCGCCGCTGCCATCGCCCAGGGTCTGCACTTCGATGTGCCGCGCGCGGCGCACCAATTGCTCCACATACAGCTCATCACGGCCAAAGGCCGCCAGCGCTTCGGCCTGGCAGCGCTCGACACTGGCGGGCAGCTCATCCAGCGATTCGACCACCCGCATGCCCCGCCCGCCGCCACCGGCCAGGGCCTTGACCATCACGGCACCGCCCAGCCCCAGGCTCTGAAAAAACATTTGCGCCTGGGCCAGGCTGGTGGCGCGGTCGGTCCCGGCCGTCACGGGGACCTGACAACGCTGCGCCAGGGCGCGCGCCTGGGCCTTGTCCCCCAGCCAATCCAACACCTCGGCAGAAGGCCCCACGAACACCAGCCCGGCGTCAACGCAAGCACGCGCAAAGGCGGCGTTTTCGCTCAGCAGGCCATAACCAGGGTGTACGTGGGTGCAGCCGTGGGCTCGGGCCGCCGCCAACACATCGGCTTGGTCCAGGTAAGCGGGCACACCCCGGCCCACCAGCGTGTACACGGCGTCCATATGGTCCGTGTGCAGCGGGTGGCCCTCGTCGGCCGCCTGAAGGCCCACCGTTCCCCAGCCGAGTTCGGTGGCCGCCCTGGCGATGCGGATGGCGATTTCGCCCCGGTTGGCGATGAGCAGCACGGGCTTGGCGGATGAGTCGGCAATGTCGGGCATGTGGGAAAAATGCAAGGGCTGGAGGCGGCTGCCATCGTAGCTGCTCGCCTGCCGTTCAACGCCGTAGCATGGAACGTCAACTAACCGACACTCCACCCCCCCCTGGATCAGGGGTCGCGTTCAGCGCCCTGGGTAAGCCCGACCTGGGGTCTTGCCGCTTGTGTTCAAACTGTGACCAACGCTGAAAACAAAGCCCACTCATTTTCTGGAGACGTCATGCGACTGCATCAACTCATCACCCTGGCCGCCAAGGCTTTGGGCGCCACCTTGCTGACCAGCGTGGCCGCCCATGCCGCTTATTACAAATGGGAAATGATTGAGCTGCCCGCCTCGTCCGGCGCCACCTGCGGCAACGGCACCCCCTATCGATTCTTCGTCAACCGCACGCCCCTGACCTCCAAGACCGTGGTGATGTACGAAGGCGGCGGCGCCTGCTGGGAAAAGGCCACCTGTGAGAACAAGGGTGGCGTACAGCTGTCGGCGGTCAACCCAGACGGCATCCCCACCAACTACATGTCCGACTGGGACCGCCAGGCCCACCTGGGTTTGGTCACGCCCTTCACGATGCGCTTGCACCCGCTGACGGCCATCCAGACGCAAAGCTGGAACATCGTCTACCTGACCTACTGCACAGGCGACGTGCACACCGGCAACAAGGTCACCACTTACAGCGATGAAACCGGCTCCATCGCCTGGTACCACCGTGGCGCCGTCAACGCCAAGGCCGTCACCGCCTGGATGGCAGCCAACATGCCCCGGCCCGATCAACTGCTGCTGACCGGCTTCTCGGCTGGCGGCACGGGCTCGACCGCCAACTACCCGCAGATGCGCACCGGCCTGAACCCCAAGAACAGTGCGCTGCTGGCAGACTCCGGCCCCTTGTTCTGGACGCCGCGTGACAGCACCCCCGAGCAATCACCCTCTCTGCCACTGCACAACCGCATCCGCAGCGTCTGGGGCCTGGACGAACCCAATGGCATGATCACGGAGCTGATCGCCAAGTACCCCAACGCGGGCGATGCCAACAACCTGGGCACCATCAGCTACGGCCTGAACAAGATCTTTCCCAAGGACCGCATCGGTTATGCGATGTTCCAGGAGGACACCAACTACTCGGCGTTCTCGTACGAGAAGTTCTACACCGACATTTCTGCCGCCGCCACACCTGAAGCCCGCCTGGCCGCCCTGAACGCCCGCTGGCGGCTGGACATCGAGAACCTGGTGGCCCACATGCCCTCAGTGGCCGAGGCCCCCAACATCGGCTATTACCTGCCCAACTACCGTGAGATCAACAAGTCGCACTGCCTGACCATCGTCACCTTCGGCGACACCGGCATCAAGGAAAAGAAGCTCGGCAGCGTGGAAGTTTTCCTGGACAACCTGCTGGACAACTCAGGCAAAACCCCTGTGATCCGCGCCCTGGAACTCAGCCGCGTCAAGGCGGCAGCCACGAAGTTCCCCGATTGGGTGGCCCAGTTGATCGGCAAGTCCGGTCTGTTCTGACCAATGCCAGCGGTGGGCTTGAAACAAGCCTGCCACTCAAAGCAAAACGGGCCCTCGGGCCCGTTTTTGATGTTGGCTGGATAAGCGCCTCAGCGCAGGGTGCAGCGCCTGAGCATCATGGCGCCCATGCCCAGCCCGGCCAGCACCAGGGCAAAAGGTTCGGACAAGGTGCTGCCCAACGACAGGGGGTCATTGCCCGCCATGGTTCCGAGCAACAACCCGATGCCGGCAGACGCCAGCACCAACACGGTCAACATCAACAAAATGGCACGCACAGTCATGAGGTTCCTCCTTCTTCCGCTCAACGACGCATTCATACCATACGCAATCGTTGAACCAAGGGATATCCCTTATTTGAAGGGATGACAGTCTGCTGAAACGGCCATGAAAAAAGCGACCCTGAGGTCGCTTCTCAAAGACCAGGGCCAGTGTGGCCCCGTCTTGTGTCAATGGATCGAGGATCGATCAGGCCGAACGGCGGCGCAGCATCAGGCCAGCCACACCCAGGCCGGCCAGGGCCAGGGCCACGGAGCCGGATTCAGGCACGGCGGACGTGATGGCGGTGGTGACGCCGTAGGCAGCGCCAACAGTGCCCGAGACGGTCAGCTTGTAGTTGCCAGCCGCCAGGTTGCTGAACGCGAAGGCGCCCACATAAGGCAACGAAACGCTGGACACCAAGCCAGGCACCGTTGCGCCAGCTGCTGTGGTGAAGGTGATGCCCGTCAGACCGCCGCCCGAGATCGAAAACGATGTCACGGAACCGACCGACACGGTGGGCAGGCTCAATGTCCACACGTCGGAACCACCAACAGCCACGCTGCTGAACGTGGTGCCGACCAAGGCGAGCGAACCGCCAGCCGCGTGGGCCACGCCACCCGCCAGCAAGGCGGCCACAACGGCCAAACTCTTGAATTTCATGAGAATTACTCCTGGGTAAAACAAACTATTAGGGCAACCAGACCTTCGCGCCGCCGTTTGAACACGCGACAAGGCTTTGGTGACGACAAGCCACATGCAGACACGATAGCCAACAAGTGGTCACCACACCACCCCTGAACGAGGGATCAAACCTCATCCATGGATGGATTGCAACGCATTTCATGCAACACCCACTCAAACATGGGGCGGCATGACCCTGATGCCACTGAAAAAACGGCCCCGAAGGGCCGTTTTCAAGTCTCGCCACGGGGCGACAGGGGGGTGCTGCCCGATCAGGCCACCAGGCGCTGCTCGATCTTGGCCTTGGTGGCGGGCATGGCAGCCGGCAGGTGGTAGGACAGCTGCTGGAACAGCTCTTCGTGCAGGGCCAGCTCTTGCGTCCAGGCGGCCTTGTCCACGCCGATGACCGACTGGAACTGCTCTTTGGTGAAGTTCAGGCCATTCCAGTTGACGTCTTCGTACTCGGGGCTCAGGCCGAAAGCGTTGTCCACGCCCTTGGCGGTGCCATTGAGGCGGCCCAGCATCCACTCCAGAACGCGCATGTTCTCGCCGTAGCCAGGCCAGACGAACTTGCCGTCGGCGCCCTTGCGGAACCAGTTCACGCAGAAGATCTTGGGCAGCTTGGCGCCGGCGGCTTCCAGCTTGGCGCCCGTGTCCAGCCAGTGCTGGAAGTAGTCGCTCATGTTGTAGCCCATGAAGGGCAGCATGGCGAAGGGGTCGCGGCGCACCACGCCTTGGGCACCGAAGGCCGCAGCGGTGGTCTCAGAGCCCATGGTGGCGGCCATGTAGACGCCTTCGGTCCAGTCCTTGGCCTCCGTCACCAGCGGCACGGTGGTCGAGCGGCGGCCGCCGAAGATGAAGGCATCGATGGCCACGCCGGCGGGGTTGTCCCACTCGGGGTCCAGCGCGGGGTTGTTGGCGGCGCCAACGGTGAAGCGGGCGTTGGGGTGGGCGGCCTTGGCGCCAGTTTCCTTGGCGATCTGGGGCGTCCAGTCCTTGCCTTGCCAGTCCACGAGGTGGGCCGGGGCGCTGTCGGTCATGCCTTCCCACCACACATCGCCGTCATCGGTCAGGGCCACGTTCGTGAAGATCACGTCACGGTCCAGCGACTTCATGCAGTTGGGGTTGGTCAGGGTGTTGGTACCAGGCGCCACGCCGAAATAGCCGGCTTCAGGGTTGATGGCATACAGGCGGCCATCGGCACCGGGCTTGATCCAGGCGATGTCATCACCGATGGTGGTCACACGCCAGCCGTTGTAGCCGGCAGGCGGGATCAGCATGGCGAAGTTGGTCTTGCCGCAAGCGCTGGGGAAGGCGGCTGCCACGTGGAATTTCTGGCCTTGAGGATTGGTGACGCCCAGGAGCAGCATGTGCTCGGCCAGCCAGCCTTGGGCGCGGCCCATGGTCGAGGCGATGCGCAGTGCGAAGCACTTCTTGCCCAGCAGGGCGTTGCCACCGTAGCCCGAGCCGTAGGACCAGATTTCGCGGGTTGTGGGGTAGTGAACGATGTACTTGACGGTGGGGTTGCAAGGCCAGATGGTGTCCTTCTGACCCACGTCCAGCGGGGCGCCCACGGTGTGCATGCAAGGCACGAACTCACCATCTGTGCCCAACACGTCGATCACGCCCTTGCCCATGCGGGTCATGAGCTTCATGTTGACGGCCACGTAGGCGCTGTCAGAGAGTTCGACGCCGATGTGGGCGATGTCCGACCCCAGGGGGCCCATCGAAAAGGGCACCACGTACATGGTCCGGCCCTTCATGCAGCCCTTGAACAGGGCGTCGTCAGCGGTTTGCAGCTTGGCGCGCATTTCGGCGGGCTCGCACCAGTTGTTGGTGGGGCCAGCGTCTTCCTTGCGGTCGGCGCAGATGAAGGTGCGGTCTTCCACGCGGGCCACGTCCGATGGGTCGGTCACGGCCAAGTAGCTGTTGGGGCGCAGTTCGGGGTTGAGCTTCTTGAAGCTGCCGGCGGCCACGAGTTGGGCGCACAGGCGGTCGTACTCTTCCGTGGAGCCGTCACACCAGTGGATGTCTTTGGGCTGGGTCAGGGCAGCCATCTCGGCCACCCAGGCAATCAGTTTCGCATTCTTGACATAAGCAGGTGCATTCACCTGTGCCGCTGCAGCGGTGTTGGTCATGAGAGGAGCTCCAAAAAGTAAAAAACAAGGTCTCGACAAGGCAATCGAGCCCCGGTAAAGGGGCACCAATGCCTTCTCGACACCCTGCAAGGGGTCATCAAAATGCCATCAAAAACGGGCATGCCGGTGAGAATCGAGCCCGATAGTTTAGTTCACTCTGCATTTTTTAGGCTGCCCCCTGCTTTGAGGGGGCGCGTCTTTCAAGCGTGTCCAAGAGCACACCGGGCGGCGCTTTGCCATATGCTGTGCCGGCGTGGGCGCCTCTAGCACCACCATGTGACAAATCAAGCCGCCCATTCATGACCCCCATTGAGCTCGATGCCCTTTTCCTCAGCGCCTGCATTGCAGCCGTCACCGTGCTGCTGTGTTTTCCAGCCGCGTTGTGGGCGGCCTCCTGGGCTGGCCGCCTGGGACCAAGCGGCCGCTGGGTGCTGGATGCGATGCTGTTGTTGCCGTTGGCGCTGTCGCCGGTGGTGATTGGCTGGGCCGTCGTCGTGGTGCTGGACCGCCATGGCCCGGCCGGTCGCTGGCTGGCCGAGGTGGCCGGCTGGCAACTGCGCCTGGTGCCCGACGGCCTGGTCATGGTCAACGTGGCGTTAACGCTGCCTTTGATGATTCGCACCATGCGGCCGGCCTTCGAGTCGGTCGATCACACCATGGTGCTGACGGCCCGCACCCTGGGCGCCAGCCGCTGGGGCGCCTGGTGGAGCATCACGGCCGGGCAGGCCGCGCCCATCATGGTCTCGGCCATCGCGCTCGGTTTTGCCGCGGCCTGGGGTGAGGCCGGCGCCTCCATGGTGTTGGCCGCCGCCTTGGTCGCACCCGATTTCCTGGAGCACGGCCCGCAGGCGGCCACCGTGCCACTGACCTTGATGAGCGCGATGCAGACCACGCGCGGTCAGGATATCGCCATGCGCCTGAGCATGGTCTCCCTGGGCGTGGCAGTTCTGGCCATGCTCTTGAGCGAATGGACCCGGCTGCGCTGGCGGCGCCTGGCCCTGCCACCGCAAGCGCGAGGTGTGGCCGCATGACGCGTGATTTGCCCCGCGCCTTGTCGGTGGACCTCAAGCTGCGCCAGCCCGGCCTGGACATCCAGTCGAGCTTTCGCGTGGCGCCAGGCCATGTGTGTGCCCTGATCGGCCCGCCCAATTCGGGCAAGACGGCCATCATGCAGGCCGCCGCTGGGCTGTTGCAGACACAATCAGGCCGCGTCACCGTGGGCACGGAGGTCATGTACGACCACCCCACCCGCGTGAATCTGCCGCCGGAAGCCCGGCGCTTCGCCTGGATAGACGCCAAAGGCCATGTCTTTCCGCACATGACGGTGAAGCAGAACCTGCGCTGGGCGCAAGCCAGGGTCAAGCCCAAGACCACGGGCCCGGCTTGGGATGAAGTCCTCGAACGCCTGAGCCTTCAGGCCGCCCTGCCCTTGCGGCCCGCTGCCTTGCCGGCCTTGCTGAGGCAGAAGGTCGCCCTGGCGCGGGCCCTGCTGTCCAACCCCAATGCCTTGTTCCTGCGCGACCCGCTGGGTGACTTGCAAGGCAGCGACCGCGACCTGATGCTCGACGCGCTCAGCCAGATCACGACGCACTACAAGATCCCCACTGTGCTGACCTCACCCCGGATGGCCGAGGTGATCCGGCTGGCCGACGACGTGGTGGTCATGCACGAGGGCCGCGTGGCCAGCGCCGGGCCGCTCAAGCACATCCTCTCCGATGTGTCGCTGTCGACCTTCCTCGAAGGTTTGCAGGCCGGCAGTGTGATCGAAGGCAATGTTCGCCAGCACGACATCCAGTGGCTGCTGACCGACATCGACGTAGCTGGGCAAAGCGTCTCGGTGCCCGCCATGTTGGCCTCCGAAGGCCAGCGTGTGCGCCTGAAGATCCGCGCCCGCGACGTCAACATCCACCGCGAGGCCCAGACCGAGTCCAGCGCCTCCAACCAGTTGCGCGCCCGGATCACCCAAGTGATGCTGGCCGGCGAGCACGGCTCCTATGGCGCCGTGGCAGTCGAGGTGCTGCGCCGCTACGACGCCAATGGCGACTTGTCGGGCGGCAACACGCCTGAAACACTGTGGGCCCTGCTGACGCGCCGATCCATTCAGCAGATGAACCTGGCGCCGGGCATGGACTGCTATGTGAGCTTCAAGGCGATGGCCGTGACGGTGGCGTCGCGGCCTTGAGCCTGTTATCGTTATTCACCCCTGAAGGAGTTGTCGCGATGAGTTGCCAATTGCTGTCCGTGAACGTGGCCCAGGCCAATGAAGTGATCATCGACGGACACCGCATCATGACGGCGATCGACAAACGGCCGGTGAGCACTTTGCAGGCGCCCGAGCGCATCACCGTGGCACCGTTGGGCCTGGCGGGCGACGAGCAGGTTGACCTGACCGTGCACGGCGGCCTGTCCAAGGCCGTCTACGCCTACCCGCATGAGCACTACGCTTTCTGGCAGACCGTGCGTGCCCAGGCCCAGGTGGCCGGTTGGGACCAGCCCCCACCGCATGGCCTGATGGGCGAGAACCTGACCTTGACGGGGCTGCTGGAAGCCGATGCCTACATTGGTGACGTGCTGCGTTTTCCCGATTGCACGCTGGCTGTCAGCGAACCGCGCCAGCCCTGCTTCAAATTCGAGGCCAAGATGTTCCGCCAGGCGTCCAAGCTGATGGTGCAGTCGGGCTACAGCGGCTACTACCTGTCGGTGCGCGTGCCGGGCAGCATTGCCGCTGGCGAACACTATGTGATCGAGCCTGGGCCGCGCGAGGTCAGCATCCGCGAGCTGTTCAAGGTCAAAATGCGCAGGCGGGACTGATCACACGCTCAAGACACCAAAGGCGGGTTGGAGATGCCAGCGGCCACATGGCCCGAAGGCACATGCGGCGCGGCATTCTCGACATGCCCGGTCTGATCGTCAAAGAAAAAATCAGGCTCGAACTCGCGCAGGAAGGCGCCTTTGGGCAGGCCGCCCAGGAACATGGCCTCATCCACCTCAATGCCCCAGCCCATGAGGGTTCGGATGGCACGTTCGTGCGCCGGAGCGCTGCGCGCCGTCACCAGGGCCGTGCGGATTTTCATCTTGCTTGAGGAGGCCCCACCGCCTTCGATCGGCTGTTGCAGTGCATGCAGGGCCAGCAGCAAAGGCTTGAAGGGGCCCGCCGGCAAAGGCTTGGTGGCGCGCTCGACCTCATGCAGCTGAAAGGCGTCCAGGCCACCTCGCTGGTAGACCTGCTCGGCCTCGTCGGAGAACAACACCGCGTCGCCGTCGAAGGCAATGCGCACTTCGGCGGGATGGCCATCGCCCCCACGGGCCGCGTGCGGCAGGACACGTGCCGCCGGCACGCCGGCATCCAGGGCAGAGCGCACATCGGGCTCGTTCATGCTCAGGAAGAGGTTGGCCTTCAAAGGCCGCAGGTACTGCCAATTGGAGCGGCCGCGTGTGAACACACCGCGCTCGATGCTCAGGCCGTAGTGTTTGGCCGAGCGGAACACGCGCAAGCCCGAGCCTGGGTCATTGCGAGACAGGATCACCACCTCCACACGCCGGGTATCCGAGGTGTTGAAGGCCAGCAGCTTGTTGACCAGCTGGAAGGCCACGCCCTGGCGAGCCGGCACCTCCAGGCGCTCCATCTGGAGTTTCATGTAGGCGCGGTCATCGCTCCCCGCATCGAACAGCCGGTTCTCCTCTTCGAAATCAAAGAGCGCGCGCGAAGAAATGGCCACGACCAATTGGCCGTCGAGTGAAGCTGGCATCGCGCCAGTGTAGCGGTGGCCCGCGACGAAGGCGCTACTGCACGAAGCCGATGGGCTGACGACGCAACTGCGCCCCCGGCAGATCACGCAACTCGATGGCATCGCGCCCGTCGAGCTTGGCATTGCCGAAAGCCGTCATCAGCGCGCGGCGCATTTCGCGGGGCGCCAGAGCCGCCATCGCATCAAGCACGGCCTCGCCCAGCTCGTGCACGAAGCGCTGGCCCCAGTCGTGCGCGGCGCGGATCTGCCCATAGAGCTTGCTGGCGATCTTGCGCGAGGCGTCCTGGTCGGGCATCTCGATCTCGAACACATTGACGCGGTTGAGGATGGGGTCGGGGATGCTGCGCGCATCGTTGGCCGTGGCCACCCAGATCATCTGGCTGGCGTCGATGGGAACCTCGGCGAACTCGTCGGTGAAGGTGTGGGCCGTGTCGTGCTCGAGCAAGCTGTAGAGCGAGCCCAGCGGGTCATAGGCATGTTCGCCGCCAGCCTTGTCGATCTCGTCGATCACCATGACCGGGTTGGCATACTGGCCCTCGACCAAAGTCTCGAAGACCTTGCCGGCCTTCGCGCCCTTCCACTGACTGGAGGCGCCTGAGAGCACCCAACCCGCCGTCATCGAACTCATGGAGACAAAGCCCAGGCCGGTGCCCAGCAGTTGCGAGATCTCGCGCGCGAAATGCGTCTTGCCGACACCGGGCGGGCCCAGCAGCAGCATGGGCGTGATCTCCATCGCATCCTTGCTGTCGGTGCACAGCACGAGTTGGCGGCGCAGGTCGTCCAGCACCTCGTGGAAGTTGGGTAACTCGTCGTAGAGGTGGGCCATGGCGGGCAGGCCCGAGGGCTTGACCTGGAAGCGGTCGGGGCCCATCTCAAGCATGCGCTCGTAGGTGGCGCGCAGGCTTTCGTGTTCGCGGGGCGGCAGCTTGTTCAGTCGCTTTTCGACGTCGTCGAGGCGATAAACATGCCGCATGTGGGCGATGGGGATTCGCGTGCGACTCGTGCCGCTGTTCACTGGAACCAGGTTGCTGCCACTGCTGCTACTGCTCATCGTGCACCTCCGCCAGGTCGGTCCCAAGCACTGGGCCCGTCACCATTTCAACAAAACTTACATGGTCTGGTGCGATAAAACAAGAGGCCTAAAGCCGATTGATCCTCGTTTGAGGGGATCGGATAATTCGAAAGCGAAAAAGAGGGATGCGGGGGCACATGAACACCACACACGCCACGGCCATGGCAGCCGATGGCCTCAATCAGTCCAAAGCATGGCTCAGGCAGCTCTGGCTGGGTGCCTCCGTATTGGTGATGCTGCTGGTCGGCTGGTATTTCTACCTGGGCGCCATGACGGCCGCGACCACCACCGAGCCGCGCTGGCTCTCGCACCAGTTCACCTGGCTGGGGCCGGCCACGGATCCCATGGCCGCTTCGACACGCCAGGTCAGCTTGCCCGATGGCTGGAAGGCCCGAGGACTGCCAGCGCAGGGACGCGGCCGCTATGACTCCACCTTCGAGTTGTCCAGCCACGCCCGACTGAGCGCCGACATGCCCTGGGCCGTGCGCATCGACGCGCTGTGCCGACAACACCGCATCGCCATCAACCAGGTGCTGCTGGCCACCACCTCGCCAGAGCACCACCTGCCCGGCAAGATGACACCGGCCCTGATCGACATCCCCTTTGGTGCATTGCGACCAGGCCTGAACCAGCTCCGCATCGAGGTCTCTTGCGCCTACCAGGGCGGCCTGACCCAGCCTGCCGTAGCACCCAAGGCCGAACTGCTGCCCGGCTACCAGCGTCAGCTGATCTTTCACACCAACATGCCACTGGCCATGAACATGGCCGGCATGGCCTTCGCGCTGTTCCTGCTGATGCTGTGGTGGCTGCGTGGCGAGGACGCCAGCATGGGCCTGCTCTCGGCCATCACCTTCGTGATCTGCCTCAGCAACAGCGCTTATTACATTGCCGATGATTTGCAGTGGTCGCCCATCTTCACGAGCTGGCTGCACTACATGGCCTATGTGGTGGCCAGCACCATGTTCGGTCTGTTCATCCTGGCGTTCACGCAGACGCAGCATCCGCTGCTCAAGCGGATACTGACGGTGTCGCTGGGCGTGCTGACGGTGCTGGGCCTGGTGGCCCTGCCGTACGACCCGCAACTGGTGACGCTGCGCGCCTGGTCGCAGGGGCCGATGATGTTGATGTCACTGCCTTGCGTGGTGATCCTGCTGCGCTCGGCGCGCCGTCAGTCGCCACTGTCCCTGCTGGGATTCGCAGCGTGCAGCATTCCCATGGTGGTGCTGTCCATGCACGACTACTATTTCATCCGGCTACTCGGGGACCCTTCGGCCCGACACTGGGGCCCGGTCGGTTACCCGCTCGCGCTGCCCGGTCTTTACCTGGTGCTGGCAGAGCGCTTTGCTTCGGTGATGCGGCAGATCGAGCGCGCCAACCAGACGCTGGAGCGCCGCGTGGCCGAGCGCACCGCCGACTTGGCCGCCGCCAACGCCGCCAAAAGCGATTTCCTGGCCGCCGCCAGCCATGACCTGCGCCAGCCCATGGTGGCCATCGGCTTGATCACCGGCATGCTGCGCGAGCGCGCCCGCGATCCGGACATGCAGGCCATGACGGGCCGGCTGTCGGAGGCGGTCGAATCCATGGAAGACCTGCTGCGCCGCTTGCTCGACCTGTCCCGCCTGGAAGCCGGCGCCGTGGAGTTCAACCCCCAGGCGGTGTCGCTGCAAGCCCTCTTCAATGCCATCCTCACCCATGAGATGGAGCCGGCCAAGGCCAAGGGCATCGCCTTGCGGCTGCGCGCCACGCCCATCCAGGTGCACACCGACCCGGTGCTGCTGGAGCAGATCCTGCGCAACCTGGTCGGCAATGCGGTTCGTTACACCGACAAGGGGCGCGTGCTGGTCGTCGCACGCCGTCGAGGTCACCGTTGCCTGATCCAGGTCTGGGACACCGGCATCGGCATCGCGACCCAGGATCAGCGGCGCATCTTCGATGACTTCGTGCAACTGGGCAATCCCGGGCGCAATGTGCACGGCGGCCTGGGGCTGGGCCTGGCCCTGGTGCAGCGGGCCTCGCGCCTGCTGGGCGGTGATATTCACCTGCGCTCCGTGCCTGGTCGGGGCTCATGCTTCGCCATCACCTTGCCCTTGGTGCACTCGCGCGAGCCGCGGCTGCCTTGGCTGCAAACCCGCCCTGCCCCCGCCGCCCCGCCGATGGCCTTGCCATTGGCGCCACCGGCCGCCGCGATGGCGAGGGTGGCCGATCAGGACAGGCCCCTGGTCGGCATCAAGGTCGTGATCCTGGAAGACGACCGGGCCGTGCGCATGGCGCTGGAGCGTCGCTTGGCGGCCTGGGGGGCGCTGGTGATCGCCTTGTCCAGCCTGGCCGAGCTGGACAACGAGTTGCAACGCATCCACCAGCCTCACCTGCTGCTGACCGACCTCAGCCTGGGCGATGGCACTGGCTTGCAGGCCATCGAGAAAGCGCAAGGTGCCTGGCCCGGCCTGCGCGCCATCATCATCACCGGTGACACAGCTGCCCACCAGTTGCAAGCCTTGGCTGATTGCGGCGCGCCCGTGCTGCACAAACCCTTCAAGGTCGAAGAATTGCTGTCGGTGCTGGTTCGCCACGCCCAACAAGGTCAAATGGTCACAGCCTGAGCAGAACCGGCGACAATGTCGGCGCGGCTGATTCAGCCACAGCCGCCAACGAATCAAAGGGATACGCTCATGACCACCAGTTCCGCCCCCGCGGCCTGGGCGCCAGCATCGCTATTGCCTGGCGCCACGGCCAGACAACGCCGCATCGTGGCGATGACGGCCTGGCTGTTGCTGGCCACCTTGCTGACCCTCGGGGTGTGGTCGACGCAATATTGGCTCATCGACCAGCGCTCCAACTCGGCCATCTCCGTCACCTCGCAACGTTTTCGACAACTGCCTGATGCGCAAGGCGCCGGCTCAGATTGGCAGCCTGTCGAACTGCCGGACACCTGGTCCACCCGGCAACTGCCCAGCCGGGGCTCGGGCCTTTACGAAATCACCTTCAACTTGGCCCAGAACCCCGCCACCCTGGGCGAAGGCCCTTGGGGCGTGCGCATCGACCGCCTGAGCTTCCAGCACCGCATTTGGCTCAACGGTCACCTCATCCACACCGACCTGGAAAACCAGACCAACAGCGGCCGGCCCATGAGTTACGTGGCCCAGGTGAGCGCGCACATCCTCAACCAGGGCGCCAACCGGCTGGATGTGGAAGTGCATTACGGCAGCCTGGCCGGCCTGTCCAAACCCATCATCGGGCGCATGAGCGAGATCTCGCAGGGCTATACAGCCCAGCAGTTCCTGGCCGAAGGCCTGCCCCTGACGATCAACGTGGTGGCGGCCACCTTCGCCGCCTTCCTCACGCTGATCTGGCTCAAACGTCGGCGCGAACTGGCCATCGGCATGCTGGGGCTGCTGTCCCTGGTGGTTGCGGTGCGCAACTGCTCGTACTACATCGTCCACGGGCCCACCTTCCCGCCCATGTTCAGCATGTGGCTGTACTTCACGGCCCAGACCCTGGCCACGGTTCTGCTGGGTGCCTTCGCGATGGCGATTGCCCGGCGCTGGTGGCCCTGGCTGGTGCGCGCCTTGTGGCTGACACTGATGTTCTTCCCCGTGGCCGCCGCCGTGGCCGCCAGCTACGGCTGGATGGAACAGTTGCGCGGCATACTCTACCCGGCCCTGCTGGTGCTCATGCTGCCCACGCTGAGCCTGCTGCTGCGCGTGCCGGCGCAGTACGGCGGTTATGCGGGTTTGGGCATGGTGTTGGGCATCGCCATCTCGCTGGTGGCCGGCATCCACGACTACCTGCGCCTGGCCGGCCTGGTCTCGGTCATGCACAGCTTCTGGCTGCCGCTGGCCTCGCCGATCACCTTGGCCAGCTACGGCATCGTGCTGATCAACCGCTTTGTGCAAGCCATGGGCGAGATCGAGCAGCACAACGCCATGCTGGAGCAAAAGGTGGAAGAGCGCACCCAAGACCTGGTGGCCGCCAATGCCGCCAAGGGCCACTTCCTGGCAGCCGCCAGCCATGACCTGCGCCAGCCTGTGGCCGCCGTGGGCCTGCTGTCAGGCCTGCTGCGCGACCGGCTCAAGAACACCGACATGCAGGACATGACCCAGCGCTTGAGCGATGCCGTGCGCTCAATGGAAAGCCTGCTCAGCGGCCTGCTCGATTTGTCGCGACTGGAAGCCGGCGCCATCAAGCCGCATCTGCAAAGCGTGGACTTGGGCGACATGCTGCACCGCATCGCCAGCCATGAGCGCGAAGCCGCCAAGCTCAAGGGCCTGCAACTGCGGGTTCGCGCCACGCGCGCCATGGCCTACAGCGACCCGGTGCTGCTGGAGCAGATGGTGCGCAACCTCATCGGCAATGCCGTGCGCTACACGCAAAAAGGCGGTGTGTTGGTCGGCGTGCGCAAGCGCGAAGGCCACCTCCACATCGAGGTCTGGGACACAGGCGCGGGCATCGCCCCAGAAAACCGCGAGCGCATCTTTCAGGATTTCGTGCAGCTGAGCAACCCCGAGCGCAACCAGGCCAAGGGCCTGGGCCTGGGCCTGGCCATCGTCCAGCGAGCGTCCACCCTGCTGGATCACCCCATCGGTCTGCAATCACGCGTGGACCGTGGCTCCTGCTTCAGCGTGCGTGTCAGCCCCGACATCCATGTGAGCCACCAGGCTGTGGCCAGCCAGCAGATCACGCAGCAGTGGCCCGAGGCGAGCGAACGCCCGCTGGAAGGCCGCCACATCATCGTGCTCGACGACGACAGCGGCGTGCGTCACGCCTTGGCCCAACGTCTCAAGGCCTGGGGCGCTTACGTGAGCCCGCTCGATTGCGTGGAAGAGCTGGAAGAGTTACTGCAACGGGTGATGTCGGTCGACATGCTGGTGACCGACCACCAACTGGCCGATGGCGATGGCTTCGAAGCCATCAGCCTGGCGCGTGCGCTGCACCCCCGTCTGGCCGCCATGATCATCACGGGCGACACCACCTCCGAGCACCTGCAAAAGGTGGCCAGTGCGGGCCTGCCGGTGCTGCACAAGCCGTTTCAGGCTGAACAGTTGCTGCGCGTGATCCTGATCCAGCTCAGCGCGCTCAACCCCGGGTCCAACTGGGCGGATGCGAGCGGCAGCGGCCAGCAATCACAGGCCGCCTGAGCTCACCTCGTCACTTGACGAATGAGTTCATCTGCATGATGGGCAGCATGACGGACATCACGATCAGCATGACCATCAAACCCATGCCCACGATCAGCAAAGGCTCCAGCACGGTGGCAATGGCCAGGGCCTTGCGCTGCACCTCGGTGGACAACTGGGTGGCCGCGCGCTGAAGCATCAACGGCAGTTGCCCGGTTTGCTCGCCCAGGCGGGCGAACATGGACAGCAGGCCGGGGAAGCGCTTCTTGGCCGACAAGGCCGAAGCCAGCGGCGCACCTTCACGCACCTGAATCAGGGCGTCGAGCGCATCAGCCCGCATGGCGCGGTTCGAGAGCGTTTCAGCCGCTGCCTGCAAGGCCTTGAGGATGGGCACGCCCGAGCCGGCCAGCATGGCCAACGTGCCGGCAAAGCGTGCGGCGTTGTAGCTGCGCGAAAGGCGCCCGATCACCGGCAGCTCCAACCAGAAGGCATCGAACTTGAGGCGGAACTCCTCATTGCGCAGCGCGAAGAACAAACCGCCGCTCATGGCGATGAGCACCAGGGCGATCAACCAGCCCCACTGCCGCATGACGGCGCTGATGCCCAGCATCACGCGGGTCAGCATGGGCAAGGCCTGCTTGCTGCTGGAGAACACCTGCGCCACCTGAGGCACCACAAACACCAGCAAAGCCGTCACGATGATGACGGCGAACACGGCCACGATGGCCGGATAAAGGGTGGCGCCCACCAGCTTGGATTTGAGTTGCTGCTGGTCTTCCAGGTCGGTGGCGAGCTTTTCCAGCACCAGGCCCAGGTGACCGCTCTGCTCGCCCGCCGCGACCACGCCGCGGTAGACATCGTCGAACTCGCGCGGCGCCCCGGACAAAGCTTGCGCAAAAGGCGCACCGCCATTGACCTCGGACCGCAGATAAGCCAGCAGCTCGCGCTGACGCGGCTCTTCGGCCTCATCAGCCAGCGCGGCCAGGGCGCGCTCCAGCGGCAAGCCGGCCACGACCAGGCCGGACAGCTGACGCGTCCACACCGACAGCATCGACGAGTTGAAGGCCTTGCGCGTGAAGAAGCTGCCGCCCTTGGACTCGCTCTCTTGCGTGGCATGCACCTGATCCACCGTGAGCGGCACCAGGTTCTGGCCGCGCAATTGTGATCGCGCCGACTTGGCGTTGTCGGCATCGACCATGCCCGAGACGGTCTTGCCCGCGGCATCCAGCGCTTCAAATCGAAAGGCGGCCATGTCGTGTTATTCCCGCGTGACGCGCAAGACTTCTTCCAGCGAGGTCACGCCCTCGCCGACCAGGCGGTCGCCGTCGTCGCGCATGGTCTTCATGCCGTTGAGCTGGGCATGTTCGAACAAGCGGGCTTCAGAGGCCTGGCTGTGGATGAGGCTGCGGATCTCGTCATCGGCCGGCATCAGTTCGTACACACCGGTGCGGCCCTTGTAGCCGGTCATGCCACAGGCGGGGCAACCCACCGGGTGCCATTTGCGGGTCTCGTCCTGGCGCTTGCAGACCGGGCACAGTTTGCGCACCAGCCGCTGGGCCAGCACGCCGATCAAGCTCGATGACAGCAGGAAGGGCTCGATGCCCATGTCAGTCAGACGCGTGACGGCGCTGGGCGCGTCATTGGTGTGCAGCGTGGCCAGCACCAAGTGACCCGTCAGCGATGCTTGTACGGCGATCTGCGCAGTCTCGAAATCTCGTATTTCCCCGATCATGATGACGTCCGGGTCCTGACGCAGGATGGCGCGCAGGGCCTTGGCGAAGGTCAGTTCGATCTTGGAGTTGACCTGGGTCTGGCCGATGCCGTGCAGCTCGTATTCGATGGGGTCTTCCACCGTCAGCACATTGGTGGTCGAGGCATCGACCGTGCTCAGGCC
>CANBUA010000030.1 GCA_947372535.1 Burkholderiales bacterium | reverse complement strand
GATTCGCTGTCGCAGTTCGTGACCAACACGGGCCTGTTCATGCGCCCGCTGTTCCTGCGCGCCAAGGCCGAGCCCAAGCGCATCGCCTATGCCGAAGGTGAAGACGATCGCGTGCTGCGCGCCGCCCAGATCGCCATCGACGAAGGCATCGCCCACCCCATCCTGATCGGCCGCCCGGATGTGATCGCCACGCGCATCGAGCGCGCCGGCCTGCGCCTGCAGGACGGCGTGAACTGCGAGGTCGTCAATCCCGGCAAGGACGACCGCTTCAAGCAGTATGTCGAGGCGTATCACAAGCTGCGCGCCCGCGACGGCATCTCTCCGGATCTGGCCAAGGTGGTGGTGCGCCGCTCCAATTCGCTGATCGCCACGCTGATGCTCAAGATGGGCGACGCCGACGGCATGATCTGCGGCACCATCGGCCGCTACGACCTGCACCTGGCCCAGATCCAGGAAGTGATCGGCGTGCGCGAAGGGGCTCATGGCCTGGCCGCGCTCAACGCCCTGATCCTGGAGCAGCACAACCTGTTCATCGCCGACACCTTCGTCAACGAAGATCCAAGCGCCGAGCAACTGGCCGACATCGCCGCCCTGGCCGTGGAAGAGGTGCAGCGCTTTGGCCTGCCGCCGCGCGTGGCCTTCCTGTCGCACTCGATGTTCGGCTCCAGCAGCCGGCCGTCGGCGCGCAAGATGCGCCAGGCTCGGGATCTGTTCGTGCAGCGCATGCCCCACATCCCCGCCGATGGCGAGATGCAAGGCGATGCCGCCTTGAGCGAATCGGTGCGCCACAAGCTGATGCCCGACAGCACGCTGGATGGCACGGCCAACATCCTGATCTGCCCCAACCTCGACGCCGCGAACATCCTGTTCAACGTGCTCAAGATGACGGGCGGCCAGGGCGTGACCGTGGGCCCCATCCTGCTGGGCGCCGCGGCGCCGGCCCACATCCTGTCGCCATCGGCCACCGTGCGCCGCATCGTCAACATGACGGCCGTGGCCGTGGCCCACGGCGCGGCCGCATCGGCCGGCATCACGCGCACCAAGGTCGCCTGACCCCGGGCCCCTCCCCTCCACACTGGCCCCGCTCACCCCGGGGCCAGTGTCGTTTTTGCAGGGGCACTAGACTGCGCCGATGCCCTCTTCTTCACGCACCGCGCCTGCATCCCGCCCTTCATCCGGTTCCCCGCCCGCCCTGTCGCGTGGCTACGTCGCCGCGCTGGGCACCGTGGTCATCTGGGCCGGCTTCATTCTGGTCTCGCGCCTGGGCGGCCGCACCGGTCTGACGGGCTGGGACATCGTGGCCCTGCGACTGGGCACAGCTTCCGTGGTGCTGCTGCCCTTTTGCTTCAACCTGCCCCGCCGCGTCTGGGCCGACGTCAAACTGTGGACGCTGGCGCTGACCGGCGGCCTGCTCTTCCTGACCCTGGTGTATGCCGGCTTCAAGCTGGCGCCGGCGGCGCATGGCGGCATCCTGCTGCCCGGTATGCAGCCCTTTCTGGTCACGGCCCTGGCCTGGCTGCTCATGGGCAACCGGCCTTCGCGGCATCGCCTGCTGGCCCTGCTGCCGATTGCGCTGGGGGTGGCCTGCGTGGCCGTGCCGCAGCTGACGGGGCACCACGAGGGGCCCAGCACCCTGGGCGGCGATGGCCTGCTGCTGTGCGCCTCCGTGGCCTGGGCCAGCTACAGCGTGCTGGCCAAAAAGTGGCCCCATGACCCCTGGCTGCTGACGCGCTTCGTGGCCCTGGGCTCCGCGCTCGTCTACCTGCCGGTGTATGTGCTGTGGCTGCCCAAGGGCCTGGACCAGGTGTCCACCGGCATGCTGGTCTTCCAGGGCCTGTACCAGGGCATCGGCCCCACCATCGTGGCGATGATCCTGTTCCTGCAGGCCGTGTCCATCCTGGGGGCCGAACGCACCGGGGCGCTGGTGGCCCTGGTGCCGGTGATGGCCGGCCTGGGCGCCGTGCCCCTGCTGGGGGAGCCTCTGACACCGTGGCTGGTGGCCGGGCTGGCCCTGGTGTCTGCGGGGGCCTGGTTGTCGTCGCGGGTGCCGGCCAGCCCGGCGCCCACCCGATGAGCGACGTGAGCTTCTCCGCGGCGATCCCCCTCGGCGCCGCCGTGGCCATCGCCGCGGCCCTGCTGTTCGGCGCCAAAACGGTGGCCTGGCTGATCCAGCGCCGCCTGGGCAACGCGGGCATCGTCGATGGCATCTGGGCCTGGGCCCTGGGCGGGCTGGCCCTGTGGTTTGGCGCCGTGGGGACGGCCCCCGCGCCGCTGCGCCTCACCGTGGCCGCCATGGGCGGGCTGTGGGGGCTGCGGCTGGGGCTCTACATGTGGCGCCGCAACTGGCGCAGCACCGAAGACTGGCGCTATGCGCAGTTCCGAACCCGCTGGGGCGATCAGGCCCAGTTCAAGATGTTCTGGTTCTTCCAGTTCCAGAACCTGTTCACCCTGGCCCTGGCCTGCAGTGCCTACATGCCCGCGGCCTACCGGCAAGGCCTGCCGCCGATGTGGGCGTGGGTGCTGGCGGTGGTCATCCTGGCGCTGGCCGTGGGCGGCGAGGCGCTGGCCGATGCGCAGTTGAAGGCCTTCAAGGCCCGCGTGGCCCAGGATCCCGACGCGGCCCTTCGCATCTGCGAAGACGGCCTGTGGGCCTGGAGCCGCCACCCCAACTACTTCTTCGAATGCCTGCACTGGCTGGCCTATGTGCCCCTGGCCTGGGGCAGCGCGCTGTGGGGGTGGTCGCTGCTGGCCCCGCTGGTGATGCTGGGGCTGATCACGCGGTTTTCCGGTGTGCCCCTGATGGAGGCCGAGCTGGTGCAACGCAAGCCTGGCTATGCCGACTACATGCGCCGCACCCACAGGCTCTTGCCCTGGCCCCGTCGCGCCCATTGAGGACCTGAGATGCCCCCGCCCCGCGCCCTTGCAGCCAGCCCACACGCACCCCGCACACGCCCTGCCCTGCCCGCCTTGCGCGTCGTGTCCTGCTCACGATTGGCGCTCATCGCCCTGTCGTGCGGCCTGGCGATGCTGTCCACGGCCCAGGCCGCACGCGTGACCGGCCAGGTGCGAGATGCGCAAACCCATGCCCTGCTCTACACCGAGGTCCACGAACAGAACCTGGGGGCCGATGGCGCCATGTTGACCGGCGTGACCACCTACCAGGACCCCCAGGGCAAGACCTTTGCCCGCAAGACGCTGGATTTCCGCCAGCAACGTTGCATCCCTCTGTTCACGCTGGATGTACCGGGCCAGGCCTACAGCGAGGGCATCCGCCGGCTGGGCGCCAAGGCCGAGCTGTTCAAACGCGATGGCGGCGAGGAGCGCCGCGAACAACTGACGGTGCGCGAAGGCCTGGTGGCGGCCGACGAAGGGTTCAACCAGCTGGTGCGCGACCAGCTCACGGCCTTGTCGCGCGGCGACACGGTCAGCTTCACCCTGCTGGTGGCCGGCTCTCTGGACCAGTTCCGCTTTCGGGCCCGTGCGGTGTCAGGCAAGCTGGCCGACACCGGCTCGGCCGATGCCAACGCCAAGCTGCCCCCACTGGTGGTGCGCGTCGAGCCGGACTCCATGCTTCGCATGGTGGTGCCACCCATCATCCTGAGCTACGACGCCCACAGCCGCCAGTTGCTGCGCTACGAGGGGATGTCCAACATCCCCAACCCGGCCACCGGCAAGGTGTTTGAACGGGTTCGCATCGACTATGGTCCGTCCGCGCCAGATGGCGCAAAAACCACAAACATCGAATGAGGGCCATTTGACGTGATCGCATCCCCCTCTTGAGGGGATCAGGCCATCCATGCGGGGGTACGGCCTTTTTTCACGGTCATTTTCCCGCTAGGCTTGCGCGGTTTGTCAAATTCGGTGACATGAACACCGATCAGGAGGAATCATGAGCCGCCAGGCTGCCCGCCGGGCCGTCCCTCAGGACGCGCCCCCCGACCGCGTCATGACCGACGCCCAGAAAGCCAACCACATCCGTGACGTGGTGCTGCAGGCAGGCATCGACCTCCGCGCCCGCCACACCTGGTTGCGCCACCAGGACGCCATCGGCATGGGCCTGATGCTGGTCTCGATCGCCGGCATGGTGCTCAGCGCCTGGCTCTACCTGCAAGGCCACATCGCCTGGTGGCTGTGCATCCCGGTCACTGCCGTTCTGGCCTCGGTCACCCACGAGCTCGAACACGACCTGATCCACCAGATGTATTACCGCCAGAAGCCCTGGGTCAACCAGCTGATGCTGATCCTGGCCTGGCTGGCCCGGCCCAACACGGTCAACCCCTTCATCCGCCGCAACATCCACCTGCACCACCACAAGTTCTCGGGCCAGGAATCGGATCTGGAAGAGCGCGGCATCACCAACGGCGTGCGTTGGACGCCGCTGCGCATCCTGATGCTGCTGGACAACCTGATCGGCGTGCTGATGCGCCACGATGAAATCGACCAGGCCAGCAAGTTGTATGTGGCCCAGCAGAAGGTGGACAGCAACTTCCAGCGCCTGGTCTACAAGTACCAGAAGTTCCTGGCCTTCTCTTTCATCGGCTGGCTGTACTACCCCTTCATGTACACCTGGGTGGTGTGGCATGGGCTGCAGATGGCCCTGCCGGCCCTGGGCCTGGCCTGGGCCCCCGGCCAAAGCACGCTGAGCTTCATGCAGGGGCTGGACGTGTACGCCGTGGTCTACCTGCTGCCCAACACCCTGCGCAGCTTCTGCCTGTTCTTCATCAGCTCCAACATGCACTACTACGGTGACATCGAAGAGCGCAACGCGATGCAGCAGTGCCAGGTGCTCAATGTGTGGTGGCTGTGGCCCATGCAGGCGTTCTGCTTCAACTTCGGCAGCACCCATGCCATCCACCACTTTGCGGTGAAGGAGCCCTTCTATGTGCGTCAGTGGACGGCCCGCACGGCCCACCAGGTGATGCGCGACATGGGCGTGCGCTTCAATGACCTGGGCACCTTCCGGCGCGACAACCGTTACAACGAGTGGGCAACCCGGAGCGCCTGAAACGCCAGCGATGTCCCGGGCCCTTGGGGCCCCACCATGCAAAAGGGCGCCCGATGAGGCGCCCTTTGCTTTGTCAGAAGGCCATCAGGACTTGCGGCCAAACACCAGCCAGACCATGCCGTGTGCGGCCAGGCCGATGCCCCAGCCCCAGGCGACGATGCCGGCCCAGTTGAAGTGGGTGGTGGACTGGTTGATCTGCCAGAGCCCGACCATGACCAGCACATAGACCATGGCGTGGATCATGAAACTCAGCTGCAAACCTTTGCCTCTTGTGGACATCTTGTCTCCTGTGAAACGGTGATACGGAACAGTACCATTTTGACGAGTGGCGTGGCGCAAGACTTGCCCCGCTCCGCCAAACTGCTCGCCCCCTTGACGCCAATCAACCCTGAGCACGCTGGATCATCAGCGCCTGTTCACGTTCGTTGCCAGCCAGGCCGGCCGCGCGCAGGAAGGCCTGACGCGCTTCATGGCGCCGCCCCAACTTGGCCAGCAGATCCCCCTGGACCGCCGGCAGCCAGGGGTAGCGCTGCAGGGCCGCCTCCTGAAGCAAAGCCTCCACCAGGGCCAAGCCAGCCGCCGGCCCTTCGGCCATGCCCACCGCCACCGCGCGGTTGAGCGCCACCACCGGCGATGGCGCCACGTCCATCAGCCGGGCATACAGCGCCGCGATGCGGGGCCAGTCGGTGTCTCGCGCCTGGGCCGCGCGCGCGTGGCAGGCGGCGATCTCGGCCTGCAGGCGGTAAGTGCCCGCAGCTTGCCCCAGTGATTCGGCATGCACCAGGGCGCTCAGCCCCACGCGGATCAACCGGGGATCCCAGCGCGTGCGATCCTGATCCGCCAGCAAGATGGGATCGCCCTGTGCGTTGGTGCGCGCCGGCGTGCGCGAGGCCTGGATGGCCATCAGGGCCAACAGGCCATGCACCTCGGCCTGATCGGGCGCCAGCACAGCCAGGATGCGCCCCAGGCGCAGGGCCTCTTCGCACAAGGCCGGGCGCATCCAGTCACAGCCCTGGGTGGCGGTGTAGCCCTCGTTGAAGATGAGGTAGACCACCTCCAGCACCGAGGCCAGGCGCTCGCCCAGGGCGGCGCTGCGGGGCAACTCGAATGGCACGCGGGCCTGCGTCAGGCTGCGCTTGGCGCGAACGATGCGCTGGGCCAGTGTGGCCTCAGGCACCAGGAAGGCGCGGGCGATCGCGCCGGTGCTCAGCCCGCCCAGCAACTTGAGCGTCAGCGCCACGCGCGCCTCTGCGCTCAACACCGGATGGCAAGCCGTGAAGATCAGGCGCAGCAGGTCGTCGCCGATCTCGTCCTGCCGTGCCGCATCCAGCGCATCCACGAAGTCGGGCACCGTGTGCGCCCCCAGGGTCTCCAGGTCACGCGCCAACTCGCCGTGTCGCGCGTCGGCCATGTGGCGATGCCGAAGGTGGTCCAGTGCCCGGTTGCGGGCCGCGGTCATCAACCAGGCGCCCGGCTTGTCGGGCATGCCATCCTGGGGCCAACGCTCCAATGCCGCCACCAGGGCATCCTGGGCCAGTTCTTCGGCCACACCGATGTCGCGCACCATCCGGGCCACGGCAGCCACAATGCGCGCCGATTCTGCCCGCCACACGGCAGCGATGGCGTCGTGAACCTGGTCAGGCATGTGCGCGCCGGGCCCGGCCGGGTTCACATTTGAGCGGGGGCCGCGCTGGTGTCCATGTAGAAGACTTCCCATTGGTGGCCGTCCGGGTCGGCAAAGCCGTGCTGGTACATGTAGCCGTGGTCGACGGCGGCATTGGGCGTGGAGCCACCGGCAGCCACGGCCTTGCGCACCAGCTCCATGGCCTCTTCTCGGCTGTCGCACGACAGCGCAAGCAAGACCTCTGTGGCCTGGGTGGCGTCGCTGATGGGCAGCTTGGTGAAGCCCTGGAAGAAGGGCTCGGTCAACAGCATCGCAAAGATGTTGTCGGCAATGAGCAGGCAGGCGCCATGCTCATTGCTGAAGCGCTCGTTGAAGCTCAATCCCAGTGCCGTGAAGAAGGCCCTGGAGCGGGCCAGGTCACGGATGGGCAGGTTGACGAAGATCTGGCGAATCATGGGGGTTCCTGACTTGTTCTTGATCGGCGGCTCAGGCCTTTTCGGCCAGCAGTTGAAGCTGGGTCAGGCCGGTCTCGAAGTCCTGGCCGATCATCTGGTCCATGTTGAAGACCAGGCCCAAGAGCTTGCTGATGAAGGGCGCTGGGCCATGCATGGCCCAGGTGACCCGCGTGCCGCTGCCTTCGGGCTGCAGGCTGAAGTCCACCGTGTTGTGGCCCTCCATGGGCTCCAGCATGTCCAGCTGCATGGTGACCTGGGTGGGTGCGGTGCTGGCCGTGATGCCCAGGCCACCCTTGCCCACGTTCTGGTTGCCTTCGAAGGTGTAACGCGAGCCCGGGCCCGTGCTGGGGCCGCTGTAGACGATCTTGATCTTCGGATCCTTGGCGTTGTAGGGGCTCCAGACGTTGAACTGGTGCAGGTCGTTGATCAGCGGGTAAAGGCGCTCGGGCGACGCGGCCATCACCCGGCTGCGCGAGACTTCGAAGGTGTCGGGCCGGCGGCTCGCCATGACCAGGGTGATCAACAGGCCGGCAGCCAGCAAGCCCAAAGCGGATTTGACGATGATGTGCATGGGTGTGCTTCGCCTGTTCAAGCTGCAGGGCCATCGGCGCCGCCGCCCATGCTGCCCGTCAAGGGTTGCATGAGGCTGTTGCGGTTGCCTTCGGTGTCCACGAAGGACACGTACTCGCCCACACCGGGGATGGTCATGGGCTCGCCCATCACCTGGCCGCCGGCCGCCGTGATGCGCTGCATGGCGGCGCGGATGTCATCGATCCCGATGACCACCGAGGGGTGCTGCATGGGCCAGTCGGCCTTGAAGGGGAACATGCCACCGTTGATGGCGCCCAGGGCGGCCTGGGGTGGCAGGTTGCCGCGGTCGCCTGGCAAGGCGGTGGTCATCAGCAGGTAGTCGCCCATCTCGGGGCCCATCTGCCGGGGCGCCCATCCAAAGGCTTTGGCATAGAAACGTGCCGCACGCTGGGCGTCGTGATAAGGCATCTCGAAATGCACGACGGGGCACATGGGGACGGTGGTCTGGCTCATGGAAGCTCTCCTGGAGGGTGGGATCCGAACGCCGCGGGGATCAAGGGCGCTGTCCTGGTTACGACGAAGCATGCCCTCGACTTTCGACAGGGTCCAGGCCAGGGAAAACCCTCAGGCTGCGCGGCTCTCGTCGAAACAGGGGCCCAGCGCCCTCACCTCCACCGTGCACCAGGCGGATGCCGGGCAGGCCAGGGCCAGGGCGATGGCCTCGTCGCGGCTGACATTGTTCAGCAGGTAGAAGCCCCCGATCATTTCCTTGGCTTCGGCAAAGGGGCCATCGAGGGTGCGGGCCTGGCCCTCGGCGCGGGTGACGCGCACGGCGCTGTCCAACCCCGCCAGCGATTCCACCGCCTTGAGCTTGCCCGCCGCGGACAGGCCCTCGCCGAAGGCCTTCATGCTGGCGTAGGCCTCTCGGCCTTCAGCCTCGGTGCGCGTGGCCCGCTGGCCCACGGGTTCGATGATCAACAGCATGTAAGACAAGGCAACGCTCCCTGGGGCAAATGTCGAAGCGGCATGCTACACAAGTTGCCGACGGCACAGCCAGGGCCACGCCACACCGGCGTGAAGGTAGGTGGTCGTGAAGGCCCGTCAATGCATCAGTGCAGGGTCCGCGCGGCCTGCGGGGGCCGCAGTTGCTGGCGCAGGGCCTCCAGGGTGTCGACCGGGGCCTGGCAGGCCGGCCCGTCGCAGACCCAGGCCTGGGTCTGCCCGGCGGCTGGCAAGGGCTTGTCCAAGGCGGGAGGCACCGCGCCGCCGCCCTCGGGCAAGGCCAGCACGAGGGTGTGAGGCCGGTATTCTCGCAACAGGCTGTCAGCCCAGGCACGCGCCTCGGAGCCGCGCAGCACCACCAGGGTGGGCGGGCGGCCGTGTTCCACCGCCGCAGACAGCAGGCGCGCGGCCGTGGCCGGCTGGCGGGCCACATCGGCTGCGAACAGGGCCAGGGTGCGTTCGGCGGCGCGCAGGTAGCGCGGCTCGCCCAGCAGGTGGCCCAGGCGCTGCAACGCAAACGCCGCCACGCCATTGCCCGAAGGCGTGGCGCTGTCGTAGGGCGAACGCGGGCGGTGGATCAGGGCTTCGTGGTCATGGCGGGTGAAGAAGAAGCCGCCCTGGGCCTGGTCTTCAAAGTGGGCCAGCAACTGGTCGGCCAGGGCCTGGGCCCATTGCAGGTCGTCCAGGCGGAAGTCGGCCTGCATCACCGCCAGCAGGGCCTCCAGCAGGAAGGCGTGGTCATCCAGGTAGGCATCGAGGTGGGCGCGGCCATCGCGGGCCGTGGCCAGCAGGCGGGGCTGGCCGCTGACCTCCCCCCCCTCCACCCACAAGGTCTGGCGGATGAAGGCCAGCGCCTGGCGGGCCGAGGCCAGCCAGTCCGGCCGCGCAGCCACCCCGGCTGCACGTGCCATGCCGGTGATCATCAGCGCGTTCCAGCTGCCCAGGACCTTGTCATCCCGGCCCGGGCGCACACGCTCTTCGCGCTTGGCCAGCAGCTTGAGCCGCGTGGCCTTGAGGATGTCTTCGATGGCCTGCTGGGGCTGCTCCAGCCCGGCCGCCATCTGCTCCACGCTGCGCACCTGGTGCAGGTGGATGTGCTGGCCTTCGAAGTTGGGGGCCTCCAGCAGGTTCCAGTGGCCCGAGCCCAGGTCCCATTCAAGTGGCTTGAGCGCAGCGCGCAGGGCCTCGGTGGTCCACACATAGAACCGGCCCTCTTCGCCCTCGCTGTCGGCATCGAGCGACGAGGCGTAGCCGCCATCGGGCAATTGCATCTCGCGCACTGCCCAGTCGGCCGTGCCTTCCATGGCGCGCATCAGCAGCGGGTCGCCGGTCAGGGCGGCCGCGTCGGCGTACAGCGCCAGCAGCTGGCCGTTGTCGTACAGCATCTTCTCGAAGTGGGGGATCTCCCAGCGGTCGTCCACGCTGTAACGGAAGAAGCCGCCGCCCAGCTGGTCGAACAGGCCGCCGCCGGCCATGGCGCCCAGGGACTTCAAGGCCATCTCGCGGGCGGCCTCATCGCCGGTGCGCACGCCATGGTCCAGCAACCAGGCCAGATCGGTGGGGTGCGGGAACTTGGGTGCCTGGCCAAAGCCGCCATGGGTGGCGTCCAGATGCTGCTCGGCCCACAGGCGGGTGGCCTCCTGGACCGGGCCGGCCAGCGCAGCCACGGCCTGGATGGCCGTGGTGCCGGCGGCTTCGGGCGTCTGGGGCTGGCTGTTGGCAAAGGCCTGGAGGATGGCGGCATCCTGCGTGGCGATGGCCTCGCGCTTGTCCTGCCAGGCAGTGGCCACCGAATCCAGCAGATCGCGGAATGCGGGGCGACCAAAGCGGGCCTCGGGCGGGTAGTAGGTGCCACTGTGGAAGGGCACGCCTTCGGGCGACAGGAAGATGGTCAGCGGCCAGCCGCCGCCCTGGCGGGTCAACATCTGGTGGGCCTGCTGGTAGATCTGGTCCAGATCGGGGCGCTCTTCGCGGTCGACCTTGATGTTGACGAAGCGCTCGTTCATGAGCTGCGCCGTGATGGGGTCATCGAACGATTCGTGGGCCATCACGTGGCACCAGTGGCAGGCCGAATAGCCGATGGACAGCAGGATGGGCTTGTTGCCGGCGCGCGCCTGGGCCAGGGCGGTTTCACCCCAGGGCAGCCAGTCCACCGGCTGCTGGGCATGTTGCAGGAGGTAGGGCGAGGTTTCCTGGGCGAGCTGGTTGGGCATGGTGACAACGGCAAAGGTCTGGGGGCACCTCACTATTGCAGGCTGGGAGGGTTTTCGCCAGGTGCGTCAGGGCCCTGGAGTGAATTGCTGTGGATTGGCCTTCTGCCTGAACCCGCCCGGCTCGCCCGGTCTCGCAGCCCCCAAAGGACAGGACTGCCCCGGACGTGCCCCTGCCAAGGGCTGAATCAAGGGTATCCACCGCATCCGGCAGCGAACACCCATCTGCGAAGATGCCTCGATATAAAGAAACCATCGGGAGTCGACATGAACACCAAGCACATCCACCACATGCGCCGCATGGGCCTGACCTTGGCCACATTGGCCGCATCCTGCATCTGGACATCCTCCCAGGCCGCCAATGCCATCAACGTTTCGGGCTCGATGGCCTTGAGCTACCAGCTCACCGACCTGACGCCACGCGACTACTACTCCGCCAGCGTCACCTTCGACCCCAAGGGCTGGACGGCTGTCGGCGCCAGCTTGAGCGCGGGGAAATACGCCGGTGACACCTACGCCGGCGGTTCGGGCTCTGGCACATTTGTCAATGGCAGCGTCTTCAATTCGCCAGACCTCTCTCTGTCCGCACCCGGTATCAATGCCCTGGCCAGTAAAGCGGGCACGACCGTCAGCGCCCAGACCACGTTCAGTACCGGCGAGGCCCAGGCGTCGCTGTTGGACGGCACCTATGCGGCTGGCCCCACCTTGTTCAAGGCCGATCGCCTCGCTTCGGTGTACGCCTCGAGCACGGGCTCAGCTCGGGAAGACACCTTCACGCTGGCCCCACACACGTCCATCACGTTCACGGGCCAGTTCGTGGCCGATGCCTCGGTCGATCCCGCCAGCTTCCTGGGCAGTGCGGCGTTCGACCGGGCCAGCGCCGCCAACGCCAGCATCGACCTGCTGGGCACCAGCACCGCATCGTTCGCCATCACCTTCCCGCAAGGTGCGATGCCGGACCCACTGGACGGGGCCACCAGCACCAGCGCCCAACTTGACTTGCACGGCCTGCTGGACGCGCAGGGCAACGCCACCGTGCTGGGCTTGCCCAGCAACAGCACCCTGCTGACGCTGACCGTGACCAACAATTCCGACCTGGCCGTGCAGCGCGCACTGGTCTGGTCGATCCAGAGCGCGGCCACGCTGAAGGTCATCTCATCGGTCCCGGAAGCGTCCACCTTGGTCCTGGAAGCCCTGGGGCTGCTCGGTCTGCTGGCGGTGGCCCGCAAGCGCCAAGGCTCGGCGGCGCTTCAAGCCTGAAGCACCACATCCCCCTGCGCGCGCTGGATTGGCACATAGCCCTGCTCGCTCAGGGCGTAGAGCTCGTCTTCCACCAACGCCGGGTCGTAGCCTTCGCGCTTCAAATCCACCTTGCGGTGCTTGAAGGTGGCCGTCACGTCGGGCTGGTCCTTCACGCGGATGTACAGCGGCACGGCATACCGGGGCAGGGCCTGAAAGAGCCCGTCGGCCAGTGCCTGGCCATTCAAGGGGCCGCAGGCTCGGTTCCAGCGGATGGCCGCCATGCCGGCGCGCCCATCCGCTCCCGGGATCGCAACGCCGTACACCACCGCTTCGTCCACACCTGCCAGGCTGGTCAGCGCCGCCTCGACCTCGGTGGTGGCCACGTTCTCTCCCTTCCAACGGAAGGTGTCGCCCACGCGGTCCACAAAACCGATGTGGCCATACCCCTGGCGGCACACCAGATCGCCGGTGTTGAACCAGGCATCGCCCGGCTTGAACACGCTGCGGAACACCTTGGCTTCGGTGGCCTTGGCATCGGTGTAGCCGTCGAGCGGGGCCTTGTCGGTGATCTCGGTCAGCAGCAGGCCCACCTCGCCCTTGTCCACCCAACTCATGAACTGCCCCGGGCCGCTGCGCTCGGGCCGGTCTTCGTCCACATTGAAATGGACGATGGCAAATGGCAGAGGGCAAAAGCCGGCCGTCCCTTCCAGGTTGAAGGCGTTCACGAAGGCCAGATTGCACTCGCTGGCCGTGTAGAACTCGGCGATGTGGTCGATGCCGAAGCGCGCCTTGAACCGCGCCCAGATGTCGGGGCTCAGGCCATTGCCGATGATGGCGCGCACGGCATGGCGGCGGTCGCCTTCACCCTCGGGTTGGTTGAGCAGGTAGCGGCACAGCTCGCCGATGTAGCAAAAGGCCGTGGCCTGGTTGGCGCGGATGTCGTCCCAGAAGCGCGTGACGCTGAACTTGCGCGACAAGGCCAGGGCCGCGCCAGCGCCCAGCACCGCGCTCCACGAGACCGTGAGCGCGTTGTTGTGATACAGCGGCAGCGGGCAGTACAGGACGTCGTCGGCGTTCAGACCCAGGCCCAGCATGCCCAGCCCCGCCAGGCTGCGGTGCCAGCGGTAGTGCGTCATGACCGAGGCCTTGGGCAGGCCCGTGGTGCCCGAGGTGAAGACATGGAAGCAGGGTTGGCGCAGTGTGATCAAGGCCGTTTGCGGCGGGTTGGCCTCGCTGGCCTGGGCCGTGCGCGCGCGCAATGAAGACATGCCGGGTGGCACGTCGCTGTCCACGCCACCGTCGCCCGCCCACCACCATTGTTCGGTGAGTTGGGCGCGCTGGGTGGCATCGAGCGTGTCCACATGGGCCACGCATTCCTGCCCGACGACGACGATGCGCGGCCGCGTGATGCGCAGGCTGTGCGCCAGGGTCTCGGCACGCTGCTGGTTGTTGATCAAGGAGGCGATGGCGCCGATCTTGACGATGCCCAGCACGCAGGCGAGCATCTCGGGGCGGTTCTCGAACATCACGCCCACCGCCTGCCCCGGCTGGATGCCCTCAGCGCTCAGGGTATGGGCGATGCGGTTGGCCCAGGCGTTGAACTCGGCGTACGTCCAGCGCCGACCTTCGAAGATCATGGCGAGGTGGTCGGGCTGTGAAGCGGCCAGGTCGGCGAAGCGCTGCCCGATGGACCCCATCTGGTCAGGCTTGAACCGGGCCAGGGTCCACACGCCCCGCATGAACCGAGGCAGTTCCGGCAGGCAACGCAGCACGCCACCGACGAGTTTCAGGTAGCTAATGGTCTGGTGGGGCATGTCGGGTAGGTCAATAACGCCGGTCGTCAAACAAATATGTCTCGCGCCCAGGCCGGAGCCCAGACCACCGAAGAATCACTTGCGACAGTTTGAGACTCATTGAGAACCGACAACTGTGTCGGTTCTCACCCAATGCTGAACCTTGAGTGCTGCTAGATCAACAAGTTGCGTGCGACATGATCACGCACTTTCGAATGGGACACTCATTTAACTCTGAACTCTTGCCGGTTCATTGCATTTAAAACTGAACTCCGCACAGCATGCGTCATTGCGTCGCGAGCAATGTCCGGTCAAGGCTGGAAGCGGAAGTTCACCAATGATTGCTTTGCGGCTGTTCAGTACCGGGTAGTTAGACCAAAGGGCTCCGTACTGCGCCGCCGCCTACCTTGAGGACATGGGCGTAGATCATGGTGGTAGCGACGGAGCAAGTCCTGAACGGATAGGCACAGGATGTCTACTCAACTACCGGCAGTCCAGTTTCTGCGCTCATCTGTTCAAGGGAAAGCGCGCTTGAACCTGGTGCCGATCGCGTTCTTGACCAAAGACGAGCTCTCCGCGGAGTCTCACGACGATTTGCTGCGAAATGGCCAAGCCCAGCCCAAAGCCCGGCAATCCTCGGCTGACGTCACCTCTGGAAAACGCCTCCAGCATGCGACCGGCGTCCTTCTCGGGCAGGCCTGGTCCTGCGTCAGAGACGCAGATTGTGGCCATCTCGTCTTGCTGGGTCACGCTGACTTCAACCGGCGTACCCCCGTGTTTCAAGGCGTTGTCGACAAGGTTGAAGATCAAGCGCTCAACCAGCAGGGCGTGCGCGCCACCAAGCCAAAGCGAATCAGGGGCGCGCACGCGCAACAGTGGGTCGGTCAGCGCGAATTGCACACCGACCAGCCGAGCCGCGTCGGCCAGGTTGACACGCTGGTTCAATGCCACCGTACCGGTGCGTATGAACTCAAGGAAGCTCTCGGTGAGCTGGTCGGCCTGATCCACATTGCGCGTGATGGACGACACGCCGGCCTGATTCTCAGGCGACTCGCGCAGCATCTCTGCAGCAAGCCGAATGCGACTGAGTGGGCTGCGCAAATCGTGTGACACCCCGGCCAATAGCAGCGCGCGCTCACGCTCGTTGCGCTGCAAACGATCAGCCAGTTGCCTGTAAGCTTTGTCGATCGCGACGAGTTCTCGCGGATACTTGCCGGCCTCCTCCATCGGTGGAGGAGCGTCGCCAGGGTGGATGCCAGCCAAGGCGTGAGCCTGCATGCGCAGGCGCAGTTGAGCCAGTGGCCGCGTCACCCGACTGGCAAAGCGCCAAACGATGGCGCCATTCACCACCAAAAGCAGTGCCATGGCCGCGAGCAAGCGTGTGGGCACCTGCGTCTCCAACCCGAGTACGTAGCCACTCAGCCAGATGGGCGGGGAGTCGCGCCACCTGGCATGCGCCCACATGACGATGAGCCCATTTCGACGGCTGACCCTGGTCTCATCGACCGTCAGGCCGAAGCGCGCCAGTTCCTCGATGAAGATTTGCGCCGCAGGCATGCGCGTGACGTTCAACTTGAAACCTGGCGGCAGGCGCTCATGGCGTTCGAGGTCCAAGCTGTCCGCCTCAGAGGGCCATTGCGCCCGGGGAAGATTCCGGGTGGCCGCGACGAGTGCCGGCCCAACAAAAAAAGTGGTTTGTTCGGCCAACACACGGTTGCGCTCAGCGATCACCAGCGCGCTGATGGTGAACAAAGCGATGAACAGAAGTGCCAGTTGTGTGAACAACAGCCGCGCCAGAAGAGAATCAAAACGCTTGAGCATCTTCTTGCGGGTGTGCCCCAAAGGCCCGTGGCACAAATGCGTAGCCTTCACCGCGCACGGTATCGATCCAATCACAGCCTGGCGTGGCTTGAGCCAGCCTTCTGCGAAGCCGGCCCACTTGTACATCGACGGTCCGGTCTTGTGGTCGATAGCTGCCTGCCTGCACGGCATCGCTCAACAGCTGCCGCGACACCACTTGCCCCGGCGTGCGGGTCAGCTCAACCAGCAGCTTGAATTCAACGCTGGTCAACCGGATCGCCAGGTTGCTCACCAGCACCTCGCGGCGAATCAGGTCCACCCGCAATTGACCAAACTGCCTGTGCGTGGAAGCGGCGTCACCCGTTCCCAACTGCCGGCGGATCAACGCACGGAGCCGGGCGATCAGTTCTCGCTTTTCAAACGGCTTGGGCAGATAGTCGTCAGCGCCCAGTTCCAGGCCCAGCACGCGGTCCATCGGGTCGCCGCGCGCGGTCAGCATCAAGATGCCCAGGCCTGGGTAAGCGCTGCGCCACCGTCGGCACAGGTCCAGGCCATTGGCGTCGGGCAGCATGACATCCAGCAAGACCGCCGAGGGCAGCCGCGATGCCAGCAACGACTCCGCCTGCGCAGCGCTGCCGACCGCGTTGACCGCCCACCCCTCCCCCTCCAGCAAGCGCACCAACATGGCCGAAAGCTCGGCATCGTCGTCAACGATGAGCACAGCGGTGGTTGTCATCACGGAGGCAGCGAGTGTTGGTTCTCAGAGAAGAGTGAAGCCATCAAAAGGCCAGTCATCCTACTCGACTCAGTTGCACCGACTCAGTTGCACCATTTGGCATTTGCCCTTGGATATGAGGCCCGTTTGAGCGCAAGCATTTCTTGACCGTTTGGGCGCAGCCTTCCAACCCAGGCAGCGCCGATGCAGGCCGCCTGAATTGCGACACCCGTGTCGCAAAACGTCGCAACACGTCGCCTTGCTTCGGCAATTTTGGGCAGTTGCCGCGGATACAGTAAATAAATGTGGGCGCTCAAATCGCTCAACCCAAACTCAGGAAAGCGCAGCTTAAATGAAGTACCAAGCCACAATATCCGGCTTTTCGCCTCGTAAAATTTATCACATCCTTTCCCTTGCGAGCACGCTGATATTGACTGCTTGCGGTGGCGGTGGCGGTGGCGGCAATTCGCAGGGGACAGTCCAGACATCGTCGGCGCCCCAAACGCCCACAACCGTCCAAGCTTCGGCCAGCGTGGCGATCTACCCCGCAGGGTCTGCCGCCGGCAAGACGGGCGTGTTCAACGATGCCAGGCTTTATGTGCCGATCACCGCAGTGGGCAACCAGCCCTTGCCATCGGCCTTGCCCCTCATCCTGGACACGGGTTCTGCAGGGATGACGGTTTACGCACAAGCGCTGTTTCCAGCGAGCATGGTAAGCAGCGATGGATTTGTATTCCCGCAGGGTGCCACCACACTGCAGTACAACGGCATCACCGTCACCAACGTGCAGGCAAGCAAGTCATTTGACGGCACAACCCAGTATGGAAACCTGGGTTTTGCCAACGTCACATTTGGCGCCAACGGCGAATTGACCACGGCAAGCATGCCGATATTCATTTACTACAAAATCATGGATACGTCGGGTGTGGCCTCAGGCAAGCCGCCCACCCTGGTGACGCAGTTGCCGACCCAACAGGGTATATTCGGTATCAATACGGCCGCCAATCTCATGGTGGTGGCCGGCAGTGCGACGCCGACAGCGCTGTCAATTTGCACGCCGCAATCCACCACCAGCTGCCACATGGTGAGCCCGCTGCGCTATTTGAGCTATGGCGCGGACATCCATGCTGGCTTCATGCTGAGCCCAGCCACACTCCAACCATCGTGTGATGTCAGCAGCTGGGCCGGATGCACCCAGGCCCATATTTTCACCGTCGGGTTGACCAGCGCGTCAGAGTCCGGTTTCACAACGGAGACCCTCCAATGCCCTGGCAACCAGCCTAAAGACACCTCTGGGGCCGGCATATCACCATGCCAACCATTCCTGCCCAATATCACCTTCAGCGATACCACTTTGAATCAGAACTTCAAAACTGGCGTTGTGTTTGATACTGGCACCGCACACAACGTGATCAATTCGCCATCGAGCGCGTCATACAACCCAGCGATGTTCACGGGAGGTAACTGGATTGCCTCGGGCGAGGCCTTGTCGATCACGACATCAACGGGCGTTGACTATGCATACGCAACAGGCGCGCCAAGAACGACCACCGCGACCCAACTCAGGCAGGGTGCAAGTTCACCCAGCATCGTAGGCATCGACTTTTTCACCACCCGCGCCTTTTTCATTGATTTCGCGACCAACACAGAAGGCTTCAAATGATCGCTGCCGCGCAAACAAGCCGATTTTCGGCGTGCAGCATGGCGCCCGGTGCTGCGCGGATGGGCGTCAACGCTGACCGTCAGCGGTAACCAGCGCTGGCGCACGCCATACGCCCAAGATCAAAACCAGGCAGAAAATCCAAATCCGTTGAATCACTGGCCAGTCTGGCCAGCGCCTTTTTCACGATTGAAATGCCTTGCCTCCACCAAGCCGGAGCCAGTTGCGATCACGGTGAGGTGTCAGCAAAGTGGCCAAGGAAGAAATGAAAAAACCAACACTGAATTCAGCCACCAGCCTGTCTGGTGTTTTCCACCATGTGCGGCTGTGGGCTGGGCTGCTGGCTTTGGCTGGCCTCGTCAGCGGGTGTGGAGGCGGCAGCAGTGGTGGCGGTGGTATCGGAGGGGTTCCAAGTAACGCCCCTGCGTTGACACCACAGTATGCCTATGCAATAGGTTTTGCCGACAACACCTTGGTTCAGTACACACAGGGCTCAACGGGAGAGCTTACAACGCAGTCGCCGGCAAAGGTCGGCACCCGGCAGAATCCGGCGATTGTCGTCGCACACCCCAATGGTCTCAACATCTATGTGGTGAATGGGCTTGGAAATTCTGTATCTCAGTACGCCATCGGGCCGACTGGCAGCCTGAATCCCGTGGGTTCTGCCCCCACCTCTACAGGCAGGAATCCGGTGTATATGGCAATCACACCGAACGGGAAATTCGCCTACGTCACGAACGCCAACGACAACACGATTTCCGAATACTCGATTGGGCCTGACGGCGCATTGGCTGCACTGCCAGTTGGCGCCATTGGCAGCGGACACGGGCCTGTTTCGGTCAGCATCGACCCAAGCGGCACACACGCCTATGTCACGAATTTCGCAGACGCATCCATTTCTCAATTTTCAATTGGGCCTGACGGCCAACTGGCGTTACTGGGTGCTGCTGCCGTCACCACAGGCCAAGGTCCAAAATTCGCAGCTGTTGATCCAGCTGGAAAATATGTCTATGTCGCCAACAATGGTGACAACACCATATGGCAATATGCCATTCAGATGGATGGGAGTTTGACCAAGTCCCAGCAACTACCCTCTGGCATGACCCCTACCGGCATGGTTTTTGACCCCAGCGGCCAGTTTCTCTACGTCTGCAACCAAGCTGAAGCCACAATTTCTCAATACTTTGTCGGTGCCAGTGGCTCTGTGACACCCATGTCGCCAGCGAAGGTGACAACTGGATTGGACCCTTTTCGCATCAGGATTGACGTCACCGGCAAGTTTATCTATACCGCCAATACCAGAGACAACACTGTTTCGCAGTTCGCCGTAGGCGCCACCGGTGCACTCACAGCATTGAGCGCAGGTCCAGCCGATGGCCCCAGCCAAGTGCGGGACTTGGTTTTGGTGCCCGGCAAGCCAGCGACGCAGGGGGCTCCTGCCGGCGCATCCGGCACGCCCGTGCTGGTGCCCACGCCGGTCGATTTGTTCACCACCCGAAACCGTGTTGTGATGCCCGTGACCCATGTAGGGAGCTTGGGCAGTCTCAGTGGTGCGCCGCTGCTGCTTGGGTTTGATACCGGTTCTGCAGGCGTCACGCTCGACGCAAGGGCGGTTTTGCCAGGGTCAATGGTGAGCGAAAGCGGCTTCGTCTTCAATGGGCAAAGTACGCTTCAGTACGGTGGCATCACGGTGACCACCCTGGCTGCAACCAAGACGTTTGGTCTGGCCTCCAAGCCTGAGCTCGTGACGATTTTCAAAGGCAATCTCGCTTTTGCAACCTTGACGTTTGGTGCGAAGGGCGAAATCCAGTCCCGAACAATGCCGATATTTCTTTATTACAGCGTAAAAGATGGGAATGGGCTGGACAAAACAAAAAATCAAGATTTTTTGGGCATATTTGGGGTCAACGGCAGCGCTGACTCTATCGCTGTAACCCAAACTGGTCAGCAATCCCCCGATCCGGCTCCTGCAGCGCTGACAATTTGCAACAGCCAATCCAAGACGACTTGCCACTTGGTCAGTGCCATGCGTTATGTCAATTATGGGCCCGGGGTCAATGCCGGTTTCCTGCTCAACCCCATCTCCATTGTGCCTGGCTGCACGGCGTCGCAAGGCGGTCTCTTTGGCAGTTGCACCAACGCGGCGCCCTACTTGACCGTTGGTTTGAATCGCGCAATCAAGTCAGGCTTTGATACTGTGCCATTGACCTGCCCCGGCCGGGCTCAACCGCAAGGCACAACAACGGATGGCATTTCAGCCTGCCAACCCGAAATTCAGGCTGCCACGATAGATGTTTCGAATCCGACTGCCAGCGACTATCTGGGCGCAGCGTTTTCGCAAACCGTCAGCGCCGATGTGGGAGCCCCCAACACCAAACAGATGGTCATTTTTGACACGGGATCAGTCTCGTGGCTGATCAATGTGCCCAAAGCCAATATGTATGAAGCCAGCATCAACCCAAATGGCATACCAAGCAGCGTTGCTGATCCGCAAGGTTCTACTGTGCTTGGTAATCATATTTCCATTCATCTCCCGACAACGCCTTCCTTTGTGTACTCTTATGAAAACGGGGCAAGAGGGGGGCTAACCGATACTCTGTTCATGCCGAATTTGGTTCAGCGCGATGTGGTTGGTTTTGATTTCTTTGCCCACCATTCATTCTTCATTGATCTGATGACGAATGTCGAGGGCTTCAAATAGGTTTGGGCAGTTTCAATATTGAAGCGCAAAGCCGACAAGGCGAAAAGCCGAATATATTCAACACAAGGGCATCACAATGTATTCCAACTATTCATGGGTGCGCGTCGGGGCATTTGCCCTTAGCTTGGGCCTTGCTGCCTGTGGTGGCGGTGGCGGCGGTGGCGGCGGTGGCGGCGGTAATGGCACCGATGACAGTTCAAACAACGTCGTCCCCGCGAGCCTACCTTCGATGTCGGTGCTGGCAGGCCATCCCTATGGCAGTGGCTCTGCCGATGGCACTGGCGCAGCGGCCAGCTTTGCCCTCCCCAAGGCGGTGGCCGTCGATGCATCCGGCAATGTTTATGTGGCTGACACCAACAACAGCGTCATCCGCAAGATCACAGCTGCCGGCGAGGTCACCACGCTGGCAGGGACTGCGGGCCTCTCAGGCTCCATCGATGGCACGGGCACTGCGGCCCTCTTCAGTTACCCACAAGGTATCGCCGTCGATGCATCCGGAAACGTGTACGTGGCAGATACCCGCAACAGCACCATTCGCCACATCACGCCACAGGGTGTGGTCACCACGCTTGCTGGCACCGCAGGCGCGCCTGGTAACGTCGACGACGTTGGCAATGCGGCACGTTTCAATTCCCCCGCGGGGATCGCCGTCGATCGCAGCGGCGATGTCCTGGTGGCTGACACGGGCAACAACACCATCCGCACCATCGCTGGTCCGAGTCGCTCTGCGCCGGGTTTGGTCAAGACCTTGGCAGGCGGTGCGAGTTCACCAAGCGGTGCCGACGGCACCGGCGCTGCGGCCAACTTCAACAGGCCCCTCGGTATTGCCCTCAATGCTTCCACCAGCAGCCTCTATGTGGCGGATTACAACAACCAGCGCATTCGCAAGGTCACGTCGAAGGGGGTGGTCACCACCGTGTCGCCCCCGCTTGACCATCCTACTGCCGTGGTGGTCGATGCTTCGGGCAATGTCTATGTGGCCGAATCCGGCAAAGGCATCATCAGTGAGATCGCTGCAGCAGACGGCAAAGTCATGACCGTGGCAGGCACAGGGGTGAGAGGCGCTGCCGATGGCCCGGCCGCAGCGGCGGCTTTCAACAATCATTTCGGCTTGGCCCGCGATGGCGCTGGCAATCTCTATGTGGCCGACACGTACAACAGCACGATCCGCAAGATATCAACCACAGGCGTGGTCAGTACGCTGGCAGGCACCCCGGCTGTCGCGGGTTCTGCTGACGGCTCTGGCGGTGCGGCCAGTTTCAGTAACCCTGAGGGTGTCGCAGTCGATGCGAGTGGCAACGTCTATGTCGTCGATTCCGGCAACAACCTCATTCGCAAGATCACGCCTGACGGTGTGGTCTCCACCTTGGCTGGCCCAGCCGGTTCCAAGGGGCTGGCCAACGGCTCCAGCACGCCGGCAATATTTGCTGTGCCCCACGGCATCGCCGTCGACGCATCCGGCAACGTTTATGTGGCGGACATTGGAAGCAACACGATCCGCAAGATCACGTCGGACGGCGTCGTGACAACCCTGGCAGGCAACGCAACCGTCGCTCCTGGCTATGTCGATGACATGGGCTCCGCGGCGCGCTTCAGAGGCCCTGTGAACATTGCCGTCGATGCTTTCGGGTACGTTTATGTGGCGGACCTCTACAACCACATCATCCGCAAGGTGACGCCAATGGGGGCGGTGAGTACCCTGGCAGGCACTGCAGGTGCAACTGGCGCGGCCGATGGCACCGGTGCCAATGCAAGGTTTGACTCCCCTGTTGGCATCGCCGTGGATGGCGTCGGCAATGTCTATGTGGCTGACATTGGAAACAACAACATCCGAAAGATCACTGCCAACGGCGAAGTCACAACCCTGGCGGGCAATGCCGATGTCGGCCCTGGTTCTGCCGATGGCGTTGGCTCTGCTGCGCTCTTCAACAGCCCTGAAGGCGTCGCTGTTGACTTGGCAGGCAACGTCTATGTTGCTGACGCCCAAAACGACACCATTCGCAAGATCACACCTGCGCGCGTGGTGAGCACCGTGGTCGGGACCGCAGGGTCGGGAAGGTTTTCCCCCGGGGCGCTGCCTGGGTCGATTTCGATTGCTTACGGGAACAGAGGCGGTCTCGCATTGGCGCCGGATCACAGCCTCTATTTCACCAACAACAACGCAGTGGTCAAGGTCAGCAACCTGCCATGACCATTTGCCACTTAACCCCAATGAGGAACAACATGAAGCTCAAACATGTCTTGCGTACAGGCCAACTGGCACGCAAGTTTTCGATCATGGCACTGGCATTGGGCGCGTCGGCTTGGGCTGGCGCTCAAACTGTGTCGCAGCCAACGTCAACACTGCCACAGGCGCAGTTGCTGACATTACCCGGCTCGCCATTTGGCATTGCAGCAAGTGCCGATTCTCACCAGCTGTTTGTGGGCTTGAGTGGTGCGGTCAATGGCATTGCCATCGTGAGCCATCGTGGCGGCAACCTCCAACTTGTGAGTGTTGTGGCGACCAGTGGGCCGGCGTTTGGGGTGGCCTTGAGTCAGGATGGGTGCTACCTGGCTGCCGTGGTAAGAGACGTTGACCGCACCCATGCCACGTCCGCCCTGCTGATCTTCGATGCGCAGACATTGGCGGGCGGCAAATCGCCAGTGCCACTGGCGTCAGTGGCCTTGCCGCAAGGTTCAGGGCCGATCGAGGTCGCATGGACGCCCAAGGGGGACTTGTTGGCCGTCGCTGAAGAAAACGTTGGGAAGATCGCCATCGTGGATGCCAGGAAGGCCTTGGCAGGCGCCGATGCATTGGTGTCAACGATCGCGGTTGGAAGCGCGCCTGTTGGCCTGGCCATTTCCAATGATGGACGCCTTTTGTACGCCACCAGCGAGATTGCCAGTTCTTCCCTGCCTGGCAATGGCAAGCAAGCATGCACGGCTGCCGGTGCGACAGGCACAGTTGCCCAATTGACGCCACAAGGCAGTCTGAGCCTGATTGATTTGCATCTTGCCCAAAGCTCACCGAAGACGGCTGTGCAAGCGCAACTGCTTGCTGGTTGTCAGCCTGTGCGTGTGGTCTTGTCAGAGCAAAACGGTGTCGCGTGGGTCGCGGCGCGAGGGGACAATATCGTCCAGGCGTGGCGCATCGCTGACCTCGCAAGCAAGGGTCAACAAGCGTTGATTTCAACGACGCCGGTCGGAACGGCTCCCGTTGGTTTGGTCTTGTTCGACAAGGGGCGCCACCTCGGCGTTTCCAACAGCAATCGATTCACTGCTGGCCAACTGGGAAGCCTCAGTGTGGTGAGCGTTCCTGCCGCATTGGCTGGCAAAGGCGCTGGCGCCGTCTTACAGTCGTTCAGTGCTGGGGAATTTCCCCGCGAAGTGATCGCCTCCCCTGATGGGCAATCCATTTACCTGGGTGAATACAGTTCAAATGTGCTGACACGCATCTCAGTGGCAAATTTGCTTGCTTCCTCGCGGCCATAAATTCAACCCGCGTTGTCGAGGGGTGTGCGGGACAACTCAAGGGCCAGTTGGAGAAGCCTGCCAGGGCGATCTCCACCTCCAATGGTGACCATGGATTGGTGCCGTCCACAGCAGACTTTGCCCTGCCTGAGTACAAGACCCGCTACCTTGTTGGGTATACCTAGATACATCGTGCCTCCTGGTTGACCGACTCATGCTGAGGGGCTGAGGGGCTGAGGGGGCGGGGAACCCCCGTGGCTTGGGGCCCGCCGAATGGATAGAACCGAGTGGCGGCACATGACCGCAGCCACAAACCATCAACAGGGGTTCTCCATGCAACGATCTCATCTTGCGCGCGCGGCATTTGCTGCGTGCGCCATCTCCGCTTCGGCCTGGGCGCAGGCCGTCAGCTTCGATCCGAACACGCCCATCGGCAGTCCGCCAGTGGTGCTCACCTCCACCTCGGGCCTGGGCAGCCTGACGGTCAACGTCAACAGCTACAGCATGAACACGGGCAATGCGGACTACCCCGGCATTCCTTACCCCGTACAGCTGTTTATGTCGGACAGCAGATTCATGGTGGCGCAGTACGCGGGCTTCGATGCGGTGGCCACGCCGTCCGGCGCCATCGACATCAGCTCCAACAGTTTCTACGCGGGGAAGGCGGCCACAGCGGTCTTCAGCAATGGCACCTCACCGGGCCCGGTGCGGGCCAGCTTTGCCCTGCAATTGGCGGCGCAATTCAACAGCCCATCGGATGTGGGGCTGCAGATCGAGCTCAAGGGCGGCCAGTACCTGGACACCAGCAACCTGCTGTTCATCAACGGGGTGTGGTCGTCCAAGTGTGGCGTCGGTTGCTTCACACCCGTGAACTTCGTCACGCCCACTTACCACCTGACGCTGACGGGCCGCACCGACACCGGCGACACCGTGACGCTGGTGGACGAGACGCGTACGTCCACGAGCTTCGACGATGTGATCACGACTGCGCTGGGCGGCCACCTCACGGGCTTGTCGGGCTCGCTGGAGCTGACGAACAACCCGACCGGCTATCGCTACTACCTGGGCAGCATCTCCCTCAGTCCGACGTCTGCGGTGCCCGAGCCCGCTTCGGGCAGCCTGTGGTGGTTGGCGATACCGGGGCTGGTGGTTGCGGTGCGTCGGCGCCGCTGAGACCGGCCGGCGCGCGGGCTGATCCGGGCGCATCCGTGACCTTGGGGGCAGCACCGGTGAAGTTCAAAGGCCCGTGGATGCCCCCCAAGTGGGCAGCGTTGCGGCTTGCTGGGGCAGGCGTGACCTTGCAGGCTCGGGCCGCGCCCCTTGAGGGGGCATGTGTGCAGCGCTGAGCTGCAACGGCGACATGTTTTGCGACAGCGGTGCTGAAAATTTCAGCATCGTTGGGGTGTGCCGCTCCGTGCACGCACCTTGGATGGGCATGCATGGGCCTGGATTTGTCATCGATGGCTGATGGAGCTGCATCGGTGGACCTTTGCGCGCCGGTGGAGGCGTCCAAAGGTGCAGGCGACGCACGATGTGCATGTGGCTTGGTGGTGGGCCACAAGTAGCTGCCCGATTTCATGTGGACGCCGTTGTCGAAGGTGCCTTGGATGAGGCTTACAGGCGAGGCGCTGCAGATCACGAGGCTGCCCTTCGGCTGGCGGGCTACATTGGCGACAGTAGGCTGGCTCTCGCCGTTCGAGCCTGCTGGGACCGGGACACCAAGAATAAGCGAGACCTCCGCTCCTATCTGTTCGCGGCCGCACGATGTTGCGGTGATGAGCCGACAGCAGTCCTTGCCCCGATACTTGGGGCCTGGGAGAACCGCGACGACCGCTCGTGGCTCAATGCCGTCACTATCCATAGGTCTTAAATGTCTCCGATCAGCCTGTAGGGGTCATGGCTATCGGGGGTCTTGGAGCGAAGGCTCGGCGCGTTGGCCAGGGAGCTCGCTCGTTCAGGAGTTCAGAACTGAGTGCAAGAAGTTCGAAACTCACTGAGAACCGATGTACGCAATCGATGCAGACAGAGCGCGCACCCATCTGGAACTTTTCCCGCCCTTAGCACTCCAGAGCAGAGAGTGCTAATATCTTTCCAGAAGGATTCCTTCACTGGAGCATCCATGACCCTGACGACCGCCCTTGCCCCCCGCGACCCTTTCAGTGTGGTGCCCTCCCTGGGCAA
>CANBUA010000029.1 GCA_947372535.1 Burkholderiales bacterium | reverse complement strand
AACCTGAACGACTTCCTGGGCGTGCGCAAGTACAGCTACGGCGAAGCCACGAAGGAAAACCAGATCGGTCAGGTCGTGGGTCTGGCCTGGACGGAAGTGGGCGGCGATTTGCTGACCATCGAAGCGGCCATCATGCCTGGCAAGGGCGTGATCATCCGCACCGGTCAATTGGGCGATGTGATGAAGGAGTCCGTCGAGGCGGCTCGTTCAGTGGTGCGTTCACGGGCTCGCCGCCTGGGCATCACGGACGATCTGTTCGAGAAGCGCGACATCCACATCCACGTGCCCGATGGCGCCACGCCCAAGGACGGCCCGAGTGCTGGTGCGGCCATGACGACGGCCTTCGTGTCGGCGCTCACGGGCATCCCGGTGCGGGCTGATGTGGCCATGACTGGTGAGATCACGCTGCGAGGCGAGGTCACGGCCATTGGCGGCTTGAAGGAAAAGCTGCTGGCGGCCCACCGTGGCGGCATCAAGACCGTGCTGATCCCTGAAGAGAACGTGAAAGACCTGGCTGAGATCCCCGAAAACATCAAGAGCCAGATCGAGATCGTGCCCGTCAAGTGGATCGACAAGGTGCTGGAAGTGGCCCTGGAGCGTCAACCCACCCCTTTGCCTGACGAAGAGGTGAAGGTGGAAGGCCCCAAGGTCGAGGGCAAGCCTGAAGCCGCAGCAGCCGCTGCGACGCAGGCAGAGGTCCTCAAGCACTGAGCCTGGTTGAAAAGCTCGTTGTTGGAAAAAAACGAGGGACGCTACCTGAAAGACGTGAAAATCGTTGTATAGTAGCGTTCTTCGCTGATCACAAGAAGCAAAACGTGATCTCCAAAAGCGATATGCGGGATTAGCTCAGTTGGTAGAGCGATACCTTGCCAAGGTATAGGTCGAGAGTTCGAGTCTCTTATCCCGCTCCAAGTTTTACTGCGCAGAAGCATTCTGTGTTCTGCCGGTAGTTAATCAAAGGGGCCTTTCGGCCCCTTTGTCATGTCTGGACGTTGCCGACCTGCTTCGCTGATTCCTCACCAAACCCGCGATGGCGCAGGGCTTTGGCGGCTGCCACCATGTTGGTCAGCGCAGGGATCACTTCTGGCCATTGACGAGTCTTGAGGCCACAGTCCGGGTTCACCCACAGACGCTCGGCAGGAATGCGCTCGGCGGCCTTTTGCATCAATTGCACGATGTGCGCTTGCGTCGGGATGTTGGGCGAGTGGATGTCATACACGCCTGGCCCGATCTCGTTGGGGTAGTTGAAGTTGTCGAAGGCATCGAGCAGCTCCATGTCCGACCGCGACGTCTCGATGGTGATCACGTCCGCATCCATGTCGGCGATGGACTTGATGATGTCGTTGAACTCCGAGTAGCACATGTGCGTGTGGATCTGGGTTTCGTCTTCCACACCATTGGCCGTGATGCGGAAGGACTCGACGGCCCAATCCAGGTAGGTGTTCCATTGCGACTTGCGCAGCGGCAGGCCTTCACGCAGCGCTGCCTCGTCGATCTGGATCACGCGCACGCCAGCCTGTTCCAGGTCCAGCACTTCTTCGCGGATGGCCAGGGCCAGTTGGTAGCACGACACTGAGCGAGGCTGGTCGTCACGAACGAAGGACCAGTTCAGAATAGTGACCGGGCCGGTCAGCATGCCTTTCATGGGGCGCTTGGTGAGCGAGGCCGCGTACTTGATCCATTCCACGGTCATCGCCTTGGGGCGGCTGATGTCGCCGAACAGGATGGGCGGCTTCACGCAACGCGAACCGTAGGACTGCACCCAGCCGAACTGGCTGAAGGCATAGCCTTCGAGCTGTTCGCCGAAGTACTCGACCATGTCGTTGCGTTCGGCCTCACCATGCACCAGCACGTCCAGGTCGAGGGCTTCCTGTTCGCGCACGCTGCGTTCGATCTCGGCCTTCATGGCGGCCTGGTAGCCCGCTTCGTCCAGACGGCCTGCCTTGTATTCGCTGCGGGCATGACGGATGTCGGCGGTCTGCGGGAAGGAGCCAATGGTCGTCGTCGGGAAGGCCGGCAGCTTCAGCAAGGCGGCTTGCTTGGGCGCGCGCTGCGCATAGGCGCCCTTGCGCTTGCCCAGTTCGTGGCTGATCTTCAGCAGCGCGGCCTTGACGGCCGGGTTGTTCACGCGTGGTGAGGCGCGGCGGGCATCGATGGCAGCCTTGTTGGCGTCCAGCACGGCCTGGACCGATGCGCGGCCATTCTTCAGCGCGCTGGCCAATGTCCGCAGTTCATCGAGTTTCTGCAAGGCGTAAGCCAGCCAGGATTTGACGTCGGCATCAAGCTTTTGTTCGCTGTCCAGGTCCACAGGCACGTGCAGCAGCGAGCAGGATGGTGCGATCCACAGGCGGTCGCCCAGGCGCTCGGCCAGCGGCTCCAGCCAGTCCAGCGTGGCGTTCAAGTCGGTCTTCCAGATGTTTCGGCCATTGATCACGCCCAGCGAAAGCACCTTGTTGCCTGGCAGCAGGTTCAGCAGCGGTCGGATGTCTTCGCGGCCATTGATGGCATCGATGTGCAGACCGGCCACAGGCAGGTTGGCGGCCAGGTGTTGGTTTTCTTGCAGTTGGCCAAAGTAGGTGGCCAGCAGCAGCTTGACCTTGCAAGCCTTGAGCTGGTGATAGGCCGTGGTGAAGGCATGCTTCCAGTCGGCGTCCAGTTCCGTCACCAGGATGGGCTCATCGATTTGGACCCATTCCACGCCTTGTGCGGCCAAGGTGTCCAGCAACTGCGCGTACACGGGCAACAAACGATCGAGCAACGCCAGCTTGTCGGCATTGTCTTTGGCCTTGCCTTGCGCCAAGTAAGTCACTGGGCCGATGATCACAGGCTTGGCCTGGATGCCTTGCTCGCGGGCTTCAGACAGTTGGTCCAGCAGGCGCGAGGCATCCAGCTTGAACGTGGTGTCGGCATTGAATTCAGGGACGATGTAGTGGTAGTTGGTGTCGAACCACTTGGTCATCTCTCCGGCGGCCACGCCGCTTCCGCAGCAGTCGGCGTGTTCGGCGTTCTGGGCCGAGCGGCCGCGGGCCACACGGAAGTAGTTGTCCAGCACATCGCCTTCGAAGCCCTTCACGCGTTCGGGCAGGTTGCCCAGCGTGAAGCTCATGTCCAGCATCTGGTCATAGAAAGCGAAGTCACCCACGGGCACCAGGTCAAGGCCAGCTTGGCTGGTCCAGTGGTGTCGGCGCAGTTGGGTGCCCACTTCTTTGAGTGTCTCGCGGGAGGATTCACCCTTCCAGTAGGACTCCAGGGCGAACTTCAGTTCGCGCTTGGCGCCGATGCGGGGAAAGCCGAGGTTGTGGGTCGTGGTCATGAGAGATGTCGTCCAAGTTTTCAACAGGCGCAAGCGTACGAAAACGTGGGTATGAAGTAAAATGGTATTAATTCAACGATTCATGAAAATGGCTCATCAATTATGTTGGAGCGAATGCACCTGGCCATCGTCCAGGAGGTCGAGAAACAAGGCTCACTGACAGCGGCTGCCGGTGTGCTGTGCCTGACCCAATCCGCGCTGAGCCATTCGATGAAGAAGCTGGAGCAGCATTTGGGCACGGACATCTGGTTGCGCGAAGGTCGCAGTCTGCGGCTGACGCAGGCTGGGCAATACGTGCTGGCCGTGGCCAACCGTGTGTTGCCACAACTGGATCTGGCGGAAGAGCGCCTGCGCCAGTTTGCGCAAGGTGAGCGTGGCGCGCTGCGCATCGGCATGGAGTGCCATCCATGCTACCAATGGCTGCTGAAGATCGTCTCCCCCTATCTGGCCGCCTGGCCTGATGTGGATGTGGACGTCAAGCAGAAGTTCCAGTTCGGTGGCATTGGCGCCTTGTTCGGCTACGAGATCGACATGCTGGTCACGCCCGATCCGCTCTACAAGCCAGGGCTGCACTTCGAGCCCGTGTTCGACTATGAGCAGGTGCTGGTGGTGAGTCACGACCATGCTTTGGCTGGCGCCACCCACGTGAAGCCCAGGCAGCTGACCGACGAAGTGCTGATCACCTACCCTGTGTCCACCGATCGGCTGGACGTGTACACCCAGTTCCTCATGCCAGCGGGCATCAGCCCCAAGCGCCACAGGACCATCGAAACCACCGACATCATGGTGCAGATGGTGGCCAGCGGACGAGGCGTGGCGGCATTGCCGCGCTGGTTGGTGGAGGAATACGCCGAGAAAATGAAGGTGGTGGCCGTGCGCCTGGGGCCACGCGGCATCGCCAAACAGATTCATCTGGGTGTTCGCGAAGCCGATACTGACATCGACTACATCAGGGCGTTCATCGAGCTGGCACGCCAATCGGCCAATTTGACAGACGGCCTGCGCTGAACAGCGCAAGGACGCGAAGCTGTTTGGCCAAGGCAAGCGTCAAGATCACTTCACCTGTTGTTTCCCCAATTTTCGCGCCAGGGTGCGGCGGTGCATGCCCAGGCGACGCGCGGTTTCCGAGATGTTGAAGCCGGTCTCGGCCAGGGTCTCGTGGATGCGCTCCCACTCCAGCGTCTTGATCGAGGTGGCGCGGTTGGTCAGGCTCACTTCGGTGTTGCCTTCCACCTGGTTGAAGGCGGCCTCGATGTCATCGGTGTTCGAGGGCTTGGCCAGGTAATGGCAGGCGCCCAGCTTGACGGCCTCGACGGCGGTGGCGATGCTCGCAAAGCCGGTCAACACCACGATCAACATCTCAGCGTCGTGACGATGCAGGCTCTGCACGCAGGCCAGACCAGATGCCTCGCCATTGAGTTTGAGGTCGACCACCGCGTAGCCAGGCGAGCGTTGCGGCAGCAGCGCGGTGACGTCTTCCAGGCTGGCGGCCAGCAGGACTTCATAACCACGGCGCTCGAAGGATTTGCCGAGTGTGCGAGCGAAGGCGGCGTCGTCTTCCACGATCAAAAGCAATGGCGGGGCCTCGTCCGGATTGGATGGCGGCCGCTCTGCTTCGGCGGCTGGGGCGGTGGCTTGTTCTTCGTCGATCATGTTGCGTTGTTTCCCGAGGCATCCCCGAGGGTGATGGCCGACAAGGGCAGGGTGACCGTCACGACCGCGCCGCTGCCCAGGCGATTGCGCGCCGTCACGTTGCCGCCCAGGGTGCGGGCCACATTGACCACCAGGAACAAGCCCATGCCGCGGCCTGGGCGATTTTTGGTCGATTGATAGGGCTTGCCCAGTTGGGCCAGTATCTTGGGCGCAAAGCCCGGGCCATTGTCCTTCACCGTCAGGATCAGGGTTTCGGCGGCGGCGTCCTGTTCGGCTTCCAGACTCACATAGTGGGGCGAAGCTTCTTGCGCATTGTCCAGCAGGTTGCTCAGCATCTGCTTCAAGGTCGAATCCGACACCATGGGCAGGTCGTGACTGATGCGGTTGTCGTAAACGAACGAGCTCAGCGACCTTGAGGACCGCCATTCGTCAACGAGTTCATCAAGGAAGGTGCAGATGGTGGTCTCTTGCGAGGATTCGCCGCGCGCCTCGCCGGCCGACATCAGGATGCCGCTGACGATGGCTTTGCAGCGCAGCACCTGGGCTTCCATCTCATTGACTTCTTCCAGGAGCTCCGGCTCGGAGGTGAAGGTGGGCAGCCGGGCCCAATCGCCCAGGATCACGGCCAGGGTGGCCAGGGGGGTGCCCAACTCGTGCGCGGCGCCGGAGGCAAGCAGGCCCATGCGCACGATGTGTTCTTCCTCGGCGGCGCGCTGGCGCAAATTGGCCAGGCGTGCATCGCGACGGCGCAGGTTGCGGCCGATGCGGGTGATGAATGTGACCAGCAGCACGGCGTTCAGCGCGAAGCAGATCAGCATGCCCTGGATGTAGGGGCTGAGCAGGCCGCGGTTGTGGTCCAGCGGCAGAGACAGTGGACGACTAAACAGGGCCAGGCCGGCAAAGCACAGGGTGGTGATGACCACCAGGGCCCAGGTGTAGCGGGGTTTGAGCAGCACGGCGCCCAGCGTCACCTGGAGCAGGTACAAAAAGACAAAGGGATTGGTCGCGCCGCCGGTGAAGTAGAGCAGGGCGGTCAACGCACTGACGTCCACCAGCAGGGCGGAAAACAGCTCGCCGTGGCTGATGTCGCGGCCCGCCCGCCAGTGCAGCAGGCTGGCGATGTTGAAGGCCACCAAGCCGGCCAGCACCGTCAGGATTTGCCACAGCGGTAGCACGATGTCGAAGCCGAAATGCGTCACGCCAATGGTGACGACCTGGCCGATGACGGCCATCCAGCGCAACTGGATCAACTGTTTGAAGTTGTTCAGCCCGGTCGCGTTTTCCAGGCCCTGTGCGCGCGCGCCTTCGGGCAGCGGCAGCGTGTCAGGCTCAAGGATGGAAGAGGGCGAAATGGCGGTGGGCATCGGGACTTTTTTTCGTCGGCAAGGCCCGCATTGTCATCTGGAAGGCGCCGGCCGCCAGCGGGGCTCGGTTCGACGCACGTACCAGGAGGCGCCTGCGACCATCAGAGCCAGGGCGTACCAGGTGATGGCGTAGACCAGGTGATTGTTCTGGAAGGACACCACGGTCAAGCCGCCGACGGGCCACGCAGTGGAGGCGCTGTCATCAGGCTTGCGGTCTGTTGATGCGACGGCTGATGATGCTGGCGTAGCGTCTGCATCAACGAAATATGGCGCAATTTGGTCTTGAAAACGCTGGAGGTTCTGGGCCTTGGCGATGGCTTGGACATCCCGTGAGAACCAACGTTTTGCGGCCGCATCGTTGTGCCGCAAGAAGCCGCCGCCGGGCTCGCTCAGGCGCAGCAGGCCGGTCACCGTGGTCTGCCCGATGGTTTGAGTGGCTGTGCGTGCCGAGCGCTCACGGGCTTCGGGCGGCACGAAACCACGGTTGACCAGCACGAGGGTGCCGTCAAGCTGGCGCAGCGGGGTCAGCACCCAGAAGCCGCTGCCGATGTTGGTGACGGCCTGGACCAGGGTTTCGTGGTCGTGGAGATAGGTGCCCACCAGGCGCACATGGCGGTATTCCATGGTCGCGGCATCGATGGCGGGCCAGCGGTCGTCGGGCCCAGGGGCATCGACGGCGGGCGCATGCACCCGCTGGTCGACCCGCTCAATCAAGTCAAGCTTCCAGGCCAGGCGCTTGACTTGCCAGGTGCCTAGACATGCAAAGACGGCGAATGCCAGGATGGCAGACGCCGTCAACGCGGTCCGTGCAAGGCCTGAACGCGGACCGCGTGGCGACATGGGGTCTGGCTTCATGGCGCGGCGATTCCGTGTTCGTGCTGGCGGTCCGACCCGATCAGGGCATGTTCTTCATCTCGTGCGCAGAGGGCGGCATCATGTTGTGGTTCATGTGGAACATCACCCACATCGAGCCCGACATGGTGATGATCACCAGCACCACCGTGAAGATCAGTGCCAGCATGTTCCAGCCGCCTTCAGACTTGAAGTTCATGTGCAGGAAATAGATCATGTGCACGACGATCTGCACGGCCGCGAAGGCCAGCAGCACCATGGCGGTCGTGCTCGGCTGGGTGAACACCTTGCCCATGACCAGCCAGAAAGGGATGACCGTGAGGATGACGGCCAGCACGAAGCCGATCACGTAGTCCTTCATGGTGCCGTGGCTGGCGCCGTCCCCATGGTCGTCGTGACCGTGGTGATCGTCGTGGTGGTTGTGGTCGTGGTGCGCGCTCATGGCAGGACTCCCATCAGGTAGACGAAGGTGAAGACGCCGATCCAGACCACGTCCAGGAAGTGCCAGAACAGCGACAGGCACATCAGGCGGCGTTTGTTTTCAGGGGTCAGGCCCAGTTTGCCGACTTGCACCATCAGCACGATCAGCCACAGGATGCCGAAGGTGACGTGCAGGCCGTGGGTGCCCACGAGGGTGAAGAAGGACGACAGGAAAGCGCTGCGTTGCGGCGTGGCACCTTCGTGGATCAGGTGGGCGAACTCGTGCAATTCCAGGCCGATGAAGGCCGCGCCCAGCAGGCCCGTGATGAACAGCCAGATCAGCGTGGACTTGATGCGGTCTTTCTGCATCTCCAGCATGGCAAAGCCATAGGTGATGGACGACAGCAGCAGCATGGAGGTGTTCAGCGCGACCAGTGGCAGGTCGAACAGGTCGGCGCCCGAAGGGCCGGCCGCGTAGCTGCGGCCCAGCACGCCGTAGACGGCGAACAGGCACGCGAAGATGAGGCAGTCGCTCATCAGGTAGAGCCAGAAGCCCAGCATCGTGCCGTTCTCGACATGATGTTCGCCAGGCACATAAAAGCGCAGGTTGTCAGGCTCGCTGACAGCGTCGTTGGGGGTGGTGGTGATGGTGCTCATCTCAAGCTCGGCTGGCCAGCAGCAGGGTGCGTTCGCCTTCGACGCGGATCACGTCTTCGGCAGGGATGTAGTAGTCGCGTTTGTAGTTGAACGTGTGGTAAATGGCCACGACGATCAGAGAGACGAACATGACAGCGGCAGGCAGCCACATCTGCCAGATCATCGTGAACCCCCACGCTGCGCTCATGGCCGCCAGCACGATGCCGGCCCAGGTGTTCTTGGGCATGTGGATGGGCAGGAAGCCAGTGGCAGGGCGCTCGTAGCCGCGCTGCTTCATGTCCCACCAGGCGTCGTTGTCATGGATGCGGGGCGTGAAGGCAAAGTTGTAGGCCGGTGGGGGCGAGGAGGTCGACCATTCCAGCGTGCGGCCACCCCATGGGTCACCCGTGTGGTCGCGCAGTTCTTCACGCTTGATGAAGCTGACCACCAGTTGGATGATGAAGCTGCCGATGCCCAGGGCGATCAGCACGGCGCCGAAGGCCGCGATCTGGAACCAGATCTGCAGGGATGGGTCTTCGAAGTGGCTCAGGCGACGGGTCACGCCCATCATGCCCAGCACGTACAGCGGCATGAAAGCGAACCAGAAGCCGATCTGCCAAAACCAGAACGAGCACTTGCCCCAGAACGGGTCGAGCTTGTAGCCAAAGGCCTTGGGGAACCAGTAGGTGATGCCGGCCATCAGGCCAAACAGCACGCCGCCGATGATCACGTTGTGGAAGTGGGCGATCAGGAACAGGCTGTTGTGCAGCACGAAGTCAGCCGGGGGCACAGCCAGCAGCACGCCGGTCATGCCGCCGATCACGAAGGTGATCATGAAGCCGATGGTCCACAGCATGGGCACTTCGAAGCTGATGCGGCCGCGGTACATGGTGAACAGCCAGTTGAAAATCTTGGCCCCGGTCGGGATCGAGATGATCATCGTGGTGATGCCGAAGAAGCTGTTGACGCTGGCACCCGAGCCCATGGTGAAGAAGTGGTGCAGCCAGACCAGGTAGGACAGGATGGTGATCACGACCGTGGCGTAGACCATGGAGGCATAACCGAAGAGCTTTTTGCGGCTGAAGGTGGAGACCACTTCGGAGAACACGCCAAAGACCGGCAGCACCAGGATGTAGACCTCGGGATGGCCCCAGATCCAGATCAGGTTGACGTACATCATGGCGTTGCCGCCAAGGTCGTTGGAGAAGAAGTTGGTGCCGATGTAGCGGTCCATGGACAGCAGGCCCAGCACGGCGGTCAGCACGGGGAAAGCCGCGACGATCAACACGTTGGTGCACAGCGAGGTCCAGGTGAAGACGGGCATCTTCATCAGGCCCATGCCGGGGGCGCGCATCTTCACGATGGTGGCGATCAGGTTGATGCCCGATAGCAGCGTACCCACCCCCGCGATCTGCAGGGACCAAATGTAGTAATCAACCCCCACGTCAGGGCTTTGCAGGATGCCCGACAAGGGCGGATAGGCCAGCCAGCCGGTGCGCGCGAACTCGCCGACGAACAGCGAGGCCATCACCAGGGCGGCGCCGCTGGCTGTCATCCAGAAGCTGAAGTTGTTCAGGAAGGGGAAGGCCACGTCGCGGGCGCCGATTTGCAGCGGCACGACGAAGTTCATCAAGCCCGTGACCAATGGCATGGCCACGAAGAAGATCATGATCACGCCGTGGGCGGTGAAGACCTGGTCGTAGTGGTGCGGCGGCAGGAAGCCGGCGTTGTCTCCGAAGGAGATGGCCTGCTGGGCCCGCATCATCAAGGCATCGGCGAAACCCCGCAGCAGCATCACCAACCCCAGGATGATGTACATGATGCCGATCTTCTTGTGATCGATGCTGGTGAACCACTCCTTCCAGAGGTAGCCCCACAGGCGGAAGTAGGTCAGGGCGCCGAGCACGACCGCGCCGCCGAGCACGACGGCGGCGAAGGTGGCCAGCAGGATGGGCTCATGGAAGGGAATGGCTTCCCAACTGAGGCGGCCTAGGATGAGCTTCTGGTAATCGAGGTGGTCGAACATCGTGGGTCCGGAAAGAAGAGGGCGGTCGATTCAGATCGGGCGGTGGCGGATCAAGGTCACAGGGCGCGCGATTGCTGCGCGGCTGGCGAGAGTTCCACCGGATCGCCGGGCTTGCACACGCCGCCGACGTAGGTGCGGGTGCCGCCTGCGGCCATGGCCTGCTTGTTCACCAGGGCCTTGACGCCAGGCTTGCCCAGGCCGCCATTGGCGTCGATGGCCATCATCTCGTTCAGGCACATGCGGTTGGCTTCCACGCAGCGGTTGAGGATGGCGTTGTACAGGCCTGGGGCCACGCCGGCATAGAGGCGCACGGGCTCGCGCTCGCTGGGGCGCTCAAGCTGCAAATAGTCGGCGCGGGTGAGTTGGGTGCCGGTGGTTTTCGCTTTTTGCACCCACTGGTCGAAATCACCCTGGCTCAGGCCGTGGAACTTGAAGTGCATGCCCGAGAAACCCGCGCCGCTGAAGTTGGCCGATATGCCTTTGTATTCGCCTGGCTTGTTGATCACGGCGTGTAGCTGCGTCTCCATGCCCGGCATGGCGTAGATCTGGCCAGCCAGGGCAGGAATGAAAAAGGAGTTCATCACGGAGGAGGCCGTGATCTTGAACTGGATGGGGCGGTCCACCGGGGCGGCCAGCTCGTTGACGGTGGCGATGCCTTGTTCGGGGTAGACGAAGAGCCACTTCCAATCCAGTGCGACGACCTCCACCACCAGCGGCTTGGTGTTGGCGGGCACCTCGCGCTGGGCATCCAGACGCTGGAGGGGGCGGTAAGGGTCGAGCGTGTGGGTGCTGATCCAGGTCACGGCGCCCAGGGCGATGATGATCAGCAGGGGCGCGGCCCAGATGATCAGCTCCAGGTGGGTCGAGTGATCCCAGTCGGGCGAATAGGTGGCCTCCGTGTTGGATTGCCGGTAACGCCAGGCAAACAGGAGGGTCAGGGCGATCACCGGTACGATGATCAACAGCATGAGCACGGTCGAGACGATGATGAGGTCGCGCTGCTGCAAGGCAACGTCACCCGAGGGGTTCATCAGGACCATGTTGCAGCCCGCCAGCATGAACGCGCTGGAGAGCATCAGGAGGCGGCGAAGGTTCTTGAAAGAAGGCATTGCCAGACAGGATTGGAGAGCGTGACCGCTGAAGCTGTGCAATTTATCTGGATTGGGTGACGAAGGGGATTGGACGTTTTGTCCTATGGCAACATTTCGCAGGAGATGCGAACCTCCGGGTGTCGTGAATCGAATCCTTCCCTAATTCCAAGCCTCCAAGCCAGCCCATGATGTCCAGCATCGATCAGCCCCACCACGAGCCCTCATCGCGTCAAATGGAACACGACCTCCGGCAAATCACGGCGAATGGGCATTCCGAAATTGCACCTGGTGAAATCGCCATTGGCGTGGTCATTGGCCGTGCCTCGGAATACTTCGACTTCTTCGTCTATGGCATCGCCTCGGTGCTGATCTTCCCGTCGGTGTTCTTTCCCTTCGTGCCACGCCTGCAAGGCATGCTGTGGGCCTTCGTGATTTTCTCTTTCGCCTTCGTGGCGCGGCCTTTCGGCACGGCGCTGTTCATGGCGATCCAGCGTCGCTGGGGGCGGGGCACCAAGCTGACGGCGGCCTTGTTCCTGCTGGGTTTTTCCACCGCTGGCATCGCCTTCCTGCCTGAATACAAGAGCATGGGTTTTGCCGCCATCGTGTTGCTGGCTATTTTCCGCGTCATGCAGGGCATTGCGCTGGGTGGCTCCTGGGACGGCCTGCCTTCGCTGCTGGCCCTCAATGCCCCCGAAAACCGCCGTGGGTGGTACGCCATGCTGGGCCAGCTGGGCGCGCCGATTGGCTTTGCCATTGCCAGTTCGCTGTTTCTGTACCTGCACACCAGCCTCAAACCGGTCGATTTCCTCGACTGGGGTTGGCGCTATCCCTTCTACGTGGCTTTCGCGATCAACGTGGTGGCGCTGTTCGCCCGTCTGCGCCTGGTCGTGACTGAGGAATACACCCAACTGCTGGAAGAGCGTGAGCTGGAACCCACCCGCGTGAGCGAGTTGCTCAAGACTCAGGGCCACAACATCTTCATCGGCGGTTTCGCCGCCCTGGCCAGCTACGCGCTGTTTCACATCGTGACGGTGTTCCCGCTGTCCTGGATCGCCCTGGGCAACACCCAGTCAGTCAATGATGTGCTGACAGTGCAGATCATCGGTGCCGGTGTGGCCGTGCTGGGCATGATCGTCTCTGGCCTGGTGGCCGACCGCATCGGCCGCCGCCAGACGCTGGGCCTGTGCGCCAGCTCCATCGCGGTGCTGAGTGGTTTTGCGCCCACGCTGCTCAGCGGCAATGCCGCCTCGCAGGATTTGTTCATCCTGATGGGTTTTGCGCTGTTGGGCCTGTCTTACGGTCAGGCCGCCGGCGCCGTGACCGCCAATTTCTCGACCAAGTACCGGTATGCCGGTGCTGCCCTCACCGCCGACTTCGCCTGGCTGGTCGGTGCGGCTTTTGCGCCACTGGTGGCTCTGGGCCTGTCGGCCAACTTCGGGCTGGGCTACTTGAGCCTGTACCTGTTGTCCGGCGCCGTCATCACCTTGCTGGCTCTGCGCGTGAACCGCTCGCTGGAGATCCGAGATTCGAGCCTGGAAGGCTGATTTTTTGACCCCAAGGGCCTGACTCAGGCCCTTTTTGCCGCACAATGCGGCCTGCCGTTCAACACGGTCATGGCGCGGTAACAAAGCGGTTATGTGCCGGATTGCAAATCCGTTTAGCCCGGTTCGACTCCGGGCCGCGCCTCCAGTCTCTAGGAATCAAGCCCCTCGGCCTCATTGGCCCAGGGGCTTTTTCTTTGGCTCGTCCTTGGCCTTTCTTTGGCTTTCTTGAGAACTGTTTTGAAAAGGCGAGTCAATCCAGGTCTTTTGCAGAACTTGAGCCCAGCCCGCTTGCCTAGCATGGGGATGCGTCGATTTTTTGACGCAGGAGCCCCAATTGGATCACTCGCAAGAGCCACAACTGCACGAGTTGCCAGACGATCACGGATCGTCCGAGGCGGGTGCTGTGGTGCCTGCACTGCCTGAAAGCAGGCAGGACGATCCCCTGGTCGAGGCCCTGCTGTGGCTGTGCAAACACCATGGCGTGGAGATTTCAGAGCACGCCTTGCTCAACGGCCAAGCGCTCACCGGGCCCATGACAGCGCCACAGGCGGTCGATGCCTTGCGCAAGGTAGGGTTCAGCGCCTCGCTGGTGCGGCGCCCGCCTGGGAAGATCCTGTCCCTCTTGATGCCGGTGGTGTTGCTGCTCAAGAACGGCGATGCCTGCGTGGTCACGCGCCGCCTGCGCGGCAGCCGGCGGCAGGGCGGGGACGACCGCTACGAACTGATCATGCCCGGGGCCGAGCAGGAGCTCTGCTTGGCCACCGAAGAAGAGTTGATGGCCGAATACTCGGGCTATACGCTGATCGCCGCGCTCAAACCGGGCGCCCGCGTCGGCACCGCCTTCAGCCACGACCCCGAGGCCGGGCATTGGCTGTGGAGCACCTTGCGGCGCTTCATGCCTTACTACCGCTCGTCCATGATGGCGGCGATGCTCAGCAATGTGCTGATGATTTTCACGGGGCTGTTCACCTCGGCCGTGTATGACCGGGTGATCCCGACCCAGGCTTTCGTGACGCTGTGGTCGCTGGGGGCCGGGGCCTTGATCGCCATTGCGTTCGACATGGCGGCGCGCCAGTTGCGCAGTTACCTGATCGACATGGCGGGCAAAAAGGCCGACCTGATCCTCGGCTCGATGATCTTCAACCAGGCGATGGGCATCCGCCTGGAGCACCGCCCGGAGTCGGCTGGCGCGTTTGCGCACCGCATCTCGCAGATCGAGATCGTGCGGGAGTTTTCCGCCTCAGCCTCCATCGCGGCGGTGACGGACCTGCCGTTCATCTTCCTGTTCATCGGCGTGACCTACATCGTGGCCGGGCCGCTGGTGGTGGTGCTGCTGATCGCCGTGCCGCTGGTGCTGGGCCTGACCTTCGCCATCCAGAGCATGCTGCGGCGCTACATGCGCGCCAACATGCACCAGCAGGCCGACTTGCACGGCATCTTGATTGAGGCCATGGAAGGCATGGAGGACGTGCGTGCCGCCGGTGCGCAAGGCCATTTCATCCACCGCTATGAAGATGCCAATGCGGTGGCAGCGGCCACCTCGCTGCGCTCGCGGGCCATCGGCAGCTGGATCAACAATTTCTCGATGGTGGCACAGCAGCTGATCACCGTGGCCATGTTGATCTGGGGCGTGCACCTGATCGCGGCCGGGCAGTTGACTGGCGGGGCGCTGATTGCGGCCGTGATGTTTGGCGGCCGTGCCGTGGCGCCGCTGGGCAGCATCGTCAACCTGGCCTCGCGTTACCAGGGTGCCAAGGCGGCCTTGCAGTCGCTGGATCAATTGATGCAACTGCCCACCGAGCGTGAGTTGGGCCGCAAATACATTTCGCGGCCGGCCTTGCATGGGCAGTTGGCCCTGCGCGAGGTTCGTTTCTCCTACCCCAAGGGTGGGCAGCAGCACAGCCCGGTGGTGCTCAAGGGCGTGAGCCTGCACATCGCGCCGGGCGAGCGCGTGGCCCTGTTGGGCAAGATCGGCAGCGGCAAATCGACCATCCTGCGCCTGCTGGGCGGCCTGTATCAACCTTCGGACGGCAGCATGGAGGTCGATGGCATCGATCTGCGTCAGCTCGATCCTTCTGACTTCCGCGCCCATGTGGGCTTCGTGTCGCAAGAGCCCAGGCTGTTCAATGGCAGCCTCAAGGACAATGTGTTCCTGGGACGGGCCAATGCCGACCCGGATCAGTTCCTCAAAGTAGCGCGCCTGACCGGCCTGGACCGCATGGCGGCCGCCCACCCCATGGGCTATGACCTGCCCGTGGGTGAGATGGGTTGCCTGCTGTCCGGTGGCCAACGTCAACTGGTGGCGCTGGCGCGTTGCCTGGTGACGCAGCCGCAGGTCTTGCTGATGGATGAGCCGACCAGCTCCATGGATGCGCAGGCCGAGATGGGTTTCATCCGCCACCTCAAGACGGCGGTGGGAGATCGAACCCTGGTGGTGGTGACGCACCGTCCTGCCTTGCTGGATGTGGTCGATCGCGTGATCGTGGTGGACAACGGTCGCATCCTGGCCGACGGGCCCAAGGCACAGGTGCTGGCTGCGTTGTCGGGTCAGGCACCGCCCCAGCCTCAGGCCGCGCCTCAGCCCAAGCAGCCGCCGGTGGCCGAGCCCATGGCCGCGGCGGGGGGCGGTTGAGCCATGTCGGCATTGCGTCGTCATGATGAAACCACCGGCCGTGTCTACCAAGGGGACATGGCTTTTCTCAGTGGGCTGAAAGAAGCCCAGATGAGCGAGGCCACGCCCCGGGCGACCCTGGCCATCTATTTGATGTGCGCCATCGTGGTGGCGGCCATCGTCTGGGCCAGCGTGGCCAAGGTCGACGAGGTGACCAAGGCCGATGGCCGCGTGGTGCCTGATGGTCGCGAGCAGGTCATCGCCAGCCTGGAAGGCGGCATCTTGCGCAGCATGGCCGTGCGTGAAGGCATGCTGGTCGAAAAAGGCCAGGAGCTGATGCAGCTGGACCCCACCCGCGTGGCCGCCCAGCAGAACGAAGGCCAAGCCAAGTATCTCTCGCTCAAGGCCTCGCAGTCCCGGTTGGAGGCTGAAGCCTCTGGCAAGCCCTTGTCCTTCCCGCAGGAGGTGATGGCGGCCGAGCCGCAATTGCAGGCGGGCGAGCGCGAAGCCTATGCCGCCCGGCGCGAAGCCCTGGAGCAGGCCGTGGGTTTGACGCGCCGCAACATGGCCCTGGCTCAGCGCGAACTGGTGATGGCCGATCGCATGGCACAGCGCGGCCTGATGTCCGACGTGGAGGTGATGCGCCTGCATCGCCAGGTCAACGACATGGAATTGCAGATCCAGGAGCGGGTCAACCGCTTCCGGCAGGAGGCCCGCACCGACCTGGTCAAGGTGGCCACCGAGCTGTCCTTGCTGGAGGAGCAGATGGTGGTCAAGCGTGACGTGCTCAAGCGCACCACGCTGTATTCGCCCGTGCGGGGCCTGGTCAAGAACATCAAGTTGGGCACCCTGGGCGGCGTGGTGCCGGCCGGCGGCACGATCATGGAGATCCTGCCCGTGGGGCCGCGCGTGCTGGTCGAAGCCCGGGTCAAGCCATCCGACGTGGGCTTTGTGCGCGTGGGCTTGCCGGCCGAGGTCAAGCTGACGGCGTATGACTTCTTCACCTACGGCGGTTTGCAAGGCCGCATCGAGTACCTCAGCCCCGATGCGCTGGGCGAGGACAACAACAAGGCCAACGCCTCCGACACCAGTTATTACCGGGCGCTGATCCGCACGGAGAGTTCATCCCTCAAGTCCAAGGGCAAGCCCCTGGATGTGATGCCGGGGATGACAGCAACCATCGAAATCAGAACGGGCGAGCGCTCGGTTCTGCAGTTCCTGCTCAAGCCCGTGATGCGGGCGCGGGAAGCGTTCCGCGAAAGGTGAAGTCATGAAACGAGTCGTTTGGCCGGTGCGTCTGTGCGCAGCGCTGGTGGCGGGCAGCCTGGCCCAGGTGGCCTGGGCCTCCTGCAGCGAGGACCTGGCGGCCCAGAGTGTCCGCGCTGGCAAGGCCCCCACCAAGCTGGAAGATGCTGGCGAGCCGGTGACCGATGTGGCCAGCAACCAGCCGCCCATCGTGCAACTGACGGCCTTGGGGCGTGAAGCCCTGCGCCGCAGCTCGCAGGTCGGTTCGGCGCGCCAATTGGCCGATGCCGCCTCCGACGATGTGATCGAGACCCGCAGCGGCGAATTGCCTCGGGCCGTTTTCAGCTCCACCGTGGGGCCTTCGCTCCAGGGCATCACTGGCGCCTCCACCTCGACCAAGGTGCAGGCCAGCGGCGGTCTGAACCTCAATGGCGTGGTCTACGACGGCGGGCGCAGCAAGCAGTTGACCCAGTGGCGCCTTGAGCTGGCCAATGCCGCGCGCTTTGGCTACCAATCCGTGCGCGAGCAGGTGGTGTCTGATGCGATCTCGACGGCGCTGGAGCGCAGCCGCTACCGCCAGCAGGCCCAGGTCTACCAGCAGTACGCCCGCAAGATGTCCTGCCTGGTCGATGCGCTCACGCAAATCGTGGCCGAGGACAAAGGCCGCGCCAGCGAGCTCTTGCAGGCCCGCAAGACGCAGATGCAGGCTGAACTCTCGCGCGACACGGCGGCCGCCCAAGGGCGCGAGGCCGAGATCCGCTTGCGCCGCCTGATCGGCGACCAAATGCCGGCCAGCGATGCCTTCACCGTGCCCCTGGCCCAGACCCTGGACCCGGGAGAGGTGCTGCGCCTGATGTCGCAAAACGATGATTTGCGCCAGTTGCGTTCCCAGGCCGATGCGGCCGAGCGTCTGGCGGCCGCGGCCGGTGCCGCCACCAAGCCTCAGGTGACCTGGGTGGCCTCGGCCGGCGGCACGGCGCGCGGCAGCGTGAGCACGGTCAGCGTGCAGGGGGGGCTGTCGGTGGCCTACACGCTGTTCGATGGCCATGCGTCCGAGGCCGCCGCCGCAGCAGCGTCCAAGCGTGCCGCCGCGGCGCGTGAGCAGTTCGAGGAAGTGCTCAGCCAGCGCACCTCAAGGTCGCGCGAGGTGCACGATGCGGCGGTCGCCGCCTTCGACCGGGCCAAGCGCTACATCGAGATCCTGCGGGACAGTGACCGGGTGCGCAGCGCCACCTTCCAGCAGTGGTCACAGCTGGGGCGCCGGTCGCTGTTCGACGTGATGGCTGCCGAGAGCGATCACTTCAACCTGCGCCTGGCCTACGTCAACACCTTGCACGACGGCTACGAGGCCAATTCACAGTTGCACTCCCTGGGTGGCGGGCTGACCGACTGGCTGGGCCTGCGATGACACCGCGCGCGCGGCCTGGCTGAGACAGCGTCGCGGCCAACCCACAGATGATTCCGGGAAGCAGCGTGCTTCCCGGTGTCATTTCAGGGCTTCTGAAACGGGGTCGGGGCTCAAGAATTCCAATGCACCGAAAGCCATCGACCCGATGGTGTGACGGATGTCACCGATCAACCAGTTTCTTGAGCCGACGGGGGTATTTCATGGACACGATGCAGGATCTCTTCAAGGGGTTTTTGAGGTTTCGCCGCAACTTGGAAGGCACGGAACAGGACATCAACACCCGATTCCTGGACGCCTGCCGCCGCCAGTTGCACCTCTCCAGCGCGCAGTTCTTCCAGGATGTGTTCGTGCTGCACACCTTGAACGAGAAGCGCAACGGCTACTTCGTGGAGTTCGGCGCCTGCGATGGCCGCTCGGGCAGCAACAGCCTGATGCTGGAGCAGCAATACGACTGGAACGGCATCGTCGCCGAGCCCGGCCGCTGCTGGCATGAAGCCCTGCAGAAGAACCGCCGCTGCAACATCGACCTGCGCTGCGTGTGGGATGTCAGCGAGCAGAAACTCGATTTCAATGAGGTGACCAACCCGGGCCTGGCGGGCTTGTCCACGGTGGACAGCTATTCCAAGGTCGACGGCCACGGGCCCTTGCGCAACCAGGGTGTGGTCTATTCGGTCGAGACCATCTCGCTGAACGACCTGCTGGCCTTCCACAGAGCGCCCCAGAAGATCGATTACCTGTCCATCGACACCGAAGGCTCGGAGCTGCGCATCCTGCAAGCCTTCGACTTCGATCGCTACGACATCAACATCATCACGGTCGAGCACAACCACACGCCCCAGCGCCAGGAGATCGAAGCGCTGCTGAGCAGCAAAGGCTACCGCCGCTGTTTCGAGCTGTTCTCGGCCGTCGATGACTGGTACGTCAAGGACTGAGCCAAGCCATGAATCTCCTCATCCGCGGTGTTCGCAACAACATCCATTCGGTGTCGATGGTCAACCAGTTCCTGCTGCTGTCGTGGCAGGGTTCGAATGGCATCGAGGTCCGACACGAGGATTTGTCCAGCCGCTGGCCGGCGGGCGACTGCGGTTTCGATGCCGCCGATCGCTCGGCCATCGAGCGCTTCCAGCAGCCGCAAGGCGGTGAGCGTTTCGACATCGCGCTGTCCTACGACCAGCACGACCTGATCGACCCGGCCATTGACCCAGCGAAGCGCTACCTCTTCGTGGTCACCGAGTTCGGCCGCTTCCAGCCCGAAGGCCTGGCGGTGATCAAGGACCAGCTGGATCAGGGTGCGCACATCCTCACACCCTCCAGGTGGTCGGCCCAACGCCTGATCGACCGGTTCGGCGATTCCACCGCGCCACAAATCGAGGTGATCGCCCACGGCGTCAACCCCAAGTATTACTGGCCCCTGAGCGAGGCGCAACGCATCGAAGCGCGGGCTGCGCTGGGCATCGCACCCGACGAGTTCGTCTTCATGAACCTGGGTGCGGGCACCTGGAACAAAGGCATCGACCTGGTGATCAAAGGTTTTGACCAGGTGATCAAGTCCGGACGCCGGGCTCGCCTGATCCTCAAGGACATGCGCATGCTGTATGCCAACAAGGTCGATGACCTGATCAAGGGCATGCTCCAGCGTGGCGAGATCTCCGGCGCCTGTGCCGACAAGATCGTGTTCTGCCCCGGCCAGCTCAGCCTGCCGCAGATGGGCACGCTCTACAACCTGGCCGATTGCTACGTCTCGCCCTACCGCGCCGAGGGCTTCAACCTGCCCGTGCTCGAAGCCCTGGCCTGCGGCACGCCGGTGATTGCCACGCGCGATGGGGCCACCAAGGATTTTGCCGACGGCACGGTGTCTTTCGGCATCGAAGGCGCTTTGTGCGAGCTCACGCCCGAACAGGGCCTGGGCCGCTACATCGAGCCGTCCATCGAGCACCTCGTCAGCCTGATGCAGGACGCGCTCGACCAGGACATCAAACGCTCAGGCCGCTTCGCCCCAGGCCTGGCCACCGTGTCGCAGCGTTTTGGCTGGGATGCCATCGGCCGCCGCCATCTGGACGTTTTTGCCCAGGCTTGCCACTGACATGACGACTCGACCTACCCAAAGGATTCCCATGGATGACCTCATTGTCGGCGCTGGTTTTGCAGGCGCCACCTGCGCACGGATCCTGGCCGAATCGGGCCGACAAGTGCTGGTGATCGACAAGCGCCCCCACATTGCAGGCAATGCCTACGATCACCTGGACGAGCACGGCGTGATGATCCACCGCTACGGCCCGCACATCTTCCACACCAACAGTGAGAAGGTGGTCGAGTTCCTCTCGCGCTTCACGCAATGGCGCCCTTATGAGCATCGCGTACTGGCCAGTGTGGATGGCCAGTTGCTGCCCATCCCGATCAACCGCACGACCATCAACCAGCTCTACAAGCTGGACTTGGACGAGGCGGGCGTGCAGGCTTATCTGGAGACGGTGCGCGAACCCCGTGAGCCCCTGCGCACCAGCGAAGACGTGGTACTCAACTCCGTCGGCCCGGACCTGTGTGACAAGTTCTTCCGCGGCTACACCCGCAAGCAGTGGGGGCTGGACCTGTCCGAGCTCTCGGCCGGCGTGGCCGCGCGCATCCCCACGCGCAGCAACGACGATGACCGCTACTTCACCGACAAATTCCAGGCGATGCCTCTGGAGGGCTATACCCGCATGTTCGAGAACATGCTGAACCACCCCAAGATCGAGGTGCGCACGGGCGTGGACTTCCGCGAAGTGCGGGCCAGCATGGGTGACGAGATTCGCGTCATCTACACCGGTCCCATCGACGAATACTTCGACCACCAACTGGGCAAGCTGCCTTACCGCTCGCTGCGCTTTGACCACCGCCACCTGAGCGATGTCGAGCAATACCAAGCGGTGGGCACGGTCAACTACCCCAACGACCACGCCTACACCCGCATCACCGAGTTCCGCCATTTGACGGGACAAAAGCACGCAGGCACCTCCATCGTGGAAGAAGTGCCTTGTGCCGAGGGCGACCCTTACTACCCGATCCCGGCGGGCGACAACGAGAAGCTCTTCAAGCAATACCAGGCCCTGGCCGAGCAAGAGGCCAACACCCACTTCGTCGGCCGCCTGGCGCAATACCGCTACTACAACATGGACCAGGTGGTGGCCGCCGCGCTGCACCTGGGCCAGACTTTGACCACGCCTCAAACGCAGGAGGCCGCAGCATGAAGGTCTACGTCCTATGCCCGGCCACCACCGTGACCGGCGGCCCCGAGGCCTTGCACCAGTTGCACGACGCCGGCGAGCGCCTGGGCTTCGACATGGCCATGGTCTACGCGCCGGCCGGTCACCCCGACCCCACGCCCAAAGTCTTCGAGCTCTACAAACCGCGCCCGGTTGAGGCCGTGGCCGATTCGCCCGACAGCGTGGTGATCGCCCCCGAGACCCAGACCGGCGCCTTGCTCAACCTGCGCCGCGCCACCCGCGTGGTGTACTGGCTGAGCGTGGACCACTTTGTCGGCCCGTCCGAGCTGGCGCGCCTGCAAGGGCAGGGCGCCGGTGGTGCCAGCGCCTTGTTCAAAGGCCAGCAGCCCTGCTTTCACCTGGCCCAGTCGGAATACGCCCGCCGCTTCGTGTTGGACCGGGGCGACGAGCCCTTGATGGTGACCGACTACATCCGCGACGAGATCGTGGACCAGGCCCTGGCCATGGGCCGGCAAGCCAAAGAGAACATCATTGCCTTCAACCCCAAGAAGGGCCTGGAGTTCACCAGGCAACTGATGGCCTCATCGCCGCCTGAGATCACCTGGGTGCCCATCATCAACATGACACCGCGTGAGGTGGCCGCGCTGCTGGGCCGCGCCAAGGTCTATGTGGACTTCGGCGCCCATCCTGGACGCGACCGCATCCCGCGTGAGGCCGCGCTGTGCGGCTGCGTGGTCATCACCGGCACACAGGGCAGCGCGGGCAACGGCATCGACATCCCCGTGGCGGCCAAGTTCAAGATCGACGAGCGCCTGCCCCTGGCCGTGCCCCTGATCATGGACCGCATCAAAGAAGCCATGCTGGACTACAACACCTTGTCGGCACAGTTCGAGCCTTACCGCGCCTGGATCCGTGGCCAAAAGAACGATTTCACCAACGAGGTGTTCCATGCCTTGAGCACCATTGAAGCGCGTGTCGATGCCCAGCGCCACAGGGCCTTGGCAGGGCAGGGAGCATGAGCATGAACCAAGCACACACCGCCCACATTTGCGTGATCCAGCCCGGTGCCGAGACCTCGGCCCTGGCCTGCCTCGACCACGCACTGGACCTCAAGCGCGCGCTGCATGCCCTGGGCGTAGAAGCCAGCATCGGCAAGAACCGCTTCAAGGCCGACCGCATCAACCTGGTCTTGGGCGCGCACCTGGGCGCCGATCCGCAAGCCCTGCGCGATCACCCCTGCATCCTGATCAACCTGGAGCGCCTGGGCCCCGGTGCGCCCGAGCCATCGCCGCACTACCTGAGCCTGCTCAGAAGCCATGTCGTGGTGGACATCGACCCACGCCACGGCCAGGCCTACCTGCCGGAAGGCCAGGCGCCCCACCTGATCCGCCTGACCGCCTCGCCCCAGACCTCGCGCGTGCCGCTGGCGCAGCGCTCCATCGGCCTGCTCTACCAAGGACCGGTCAATCAGCGCACGGCGCCCATCTTGGCGCAGATCGAACAAGCCGGCATCACCATTGCCAAGCTGGACGATGCCATCCAGGGCCCCGAGCGCCACGCCATCATCGAGAACGCCCGCGCCGTGCTGCGCCTGCTCGACAGCGATGAAGCCAGCTTCGACGTGGCCGCCGCCGCCCCCGTGTGGTGGGCCGGCACGCCGGTGGTGGCCGAACGCCCCGTTCACATGCCGTCGGATCCTGCTTACCACGAGACCATCCACTGGTTCAGCCGCGACAAGGTGGGGACCTTCTTCGACGCCTTCAACAGCGATGGTTTTGTGGAGCGCTCGCGCCACATGCTCGACGCCCTGTGCCACCCAGCCGAACGCACTGACCTGAGCGCCTTGATGGCCTTGGCGCAGACCGTGGTGGCCGAGCACCGTGGCACCCCCTTGCCAACCAGGCTCAATGCCGATCTGCGCGCCAATGCCCATGCCCAAGGTTGGTTGAACGTGGGGCCTCACCGGGCGGACGTGCCTGATGTGCTGATGGACCTGGGCACCGCGGCCAACCTGCCGTCCGCCTTGAGCAAACGCACCGGCAGCTTCGACCAGATGCACGGTGGCGCCCTGGTGCCAGGCAGTGATTCAGCCGCGACCTTGCTGGGTCACGCCATGAACCTGCTCAAGCCCGAAGGCGTGATCATGATCAAGGTGCCCGGCCGGGCCTTGCAGGCTTCAAGCCTCGATGCCGGCCAAGCCGTGCGCGACAGCCTGATGGACGCCACCAAGCGGTTCTGGCGCAGCGGCTGGCTGACGCACCGCTTCGAGGTCTCGCACATCGGCTGGCTGGATGCCAATGGCTTGCCTTTGAACGATGCCGCCGCGAGCGAGCTGGGCGGCCAGCGAAGCCTGAGCTCGGTCACTGCCCGCGTGGTGCTGCGCAAGGTGGAGACCACCTACCCAGAGCGCGCCACGGCGCGTGCCTGCAGCGAGGATTTCGCGTTGGAGTGAGTCTGTCCGTGGGCCTCATCCCTCCAGCGAAGCCTTCAACCTGCCCAAAGCCTGCGCCCACTGCTGGCCAATGGCTTCCAGTGAGCGCCGGGCCTCGTCCATGGCCTCGGGCTCGAACTGCCACAGTCGTTCACGTCCCATTTTGATGTCCTTGACCAGCCCCGCATCGGCCAGCATCTGAAGGTGTTTGGTGACGGCCTGGCGTGTCAAGTCGGTGTTGGCCGTGAGCTGCGCGATCGATAAAGCACCGCCCGCGCACAACAGGGCCACCAGTTGCAGACGCGTCTTGTCGCCCAAGGCAAAGAAGACCGAGGCCAGGCGATCGGCCTGGGCCCGAGGATCAGGCCGCGTTGACATGGCGAATGATGTTGCGCATCTGGCCTTCCCAACCATTGCCGTTCATCTGGAAGGCGATCAGGCGGCGCGCTGGCGGCACCTGGTCGAAGCCGCTTTCCACCACGGTCAGCAAGGTGCCGTCCTCGGCGTCGCTCAGCGTGAACGTCACCAGGGTGCGCGGCTCGACGCTGTAATCCACGGCGGGATCGATGGCGAAGGGGTGCCAACGGTAGGACAAAAGCTGCTCGGGCTCGACCCGCTCGATGAGGGCGTCGAACACCACGTTCTCATGGCCGCAGATGGTGATCGGGCCGCGCACATGTTGACCCGGCGCAAAGCCATCGCCCGCCAGCTTGGCGCCAAACCATTGGCCGAACGCCGTCGCGTTGGAGATGGCCTGCCACACCCGTGAGCGGGGCGACTGGATGAACACACTGCGCTCCAGGCGATCGGTCTCGCTGGGCGGCGCGAAGGGCTTGCCCTGGCCCGTGGTCACGTAGTTTTGGAGGCTGCCCAGGAACAGGTGCCAGCCACCTTGGCAGACCTCGAAGCATTGCAACTCGGGCGTCAGGCCGATGTGCTCGAACTCAAGCAGTGTCTGCCCCCTGTCCTGCGGCGTGAGCTTGAAGACGATGTGGGTGCCGACCCATTCATCCGCCTTGTCCACCCCAGGCGCCTCAATGTGCGCCTCCACACGCTGCCAGCGCACCTCGCGGTCCGGCACCAGGCTGTCAATGGCCATCACCTTGTGACAGCGGTCGAAGCGGAAGGTGATGCGACCGCCCACCTCGGTGGCGGCCTCGCAGGATTGGGTCCACCAGTTGCGCAGGCCGGACTGCGTGCTCAAGGCCTGATAGACGCGGCCGGGTGGGGCGGGCAGCAGGATGTTGGATTGGAAGTGGTTCATGGAAGGTGCCTTGGTGTCGGATGAACATGCAACTGATTTGTTGCTTGTCATTGTGCCCAGGCCTGATGTTTCATGCAACCATTTAATTGCATGTTGGCGTCGTGCTGCTTTGTCATCTCGTCAAATGGACGAGCGGATGGCAAAATGCGGAACACCCCGGAACACTCATGCCGCATTCCTCTCAACCCTACGGCTTTCAATCAAGCGTTCTGGATCATGTCAGTTCCACGTTGGCGTTCTGGGACACCGACTTGCGTTGCCGTTATGCCAACCGCGCCTATGAGCAATGGTTTGGCGTCACGCCAGAGCGTTTGATTGGGCAATCGATCCGTGATCTGCTGGGGCCAACCCTGTTCGCGCAAAACGAACCGTACATCCGCAAAGCGCTTGGCGGCACCGCGCAGACTTTCGAGCGGATCGTTCCCGGGCCGGACGGGGTGTTGCGCCATAGCCTGGCAAGGTATACGCCCGATGTGGTCGATGGCCAAGTGGTGGGCTTCATTGCGGAGGTGACGGATGTCACCCCGCTCAAAGAAACCCAAGCCGCCCTGTTGGCTGAAATCACCGCCCATCAACGGGTGAACGAGTTGCTGCAAAAGAAAGATGTTGAGCTTGAGCTTGCCCAGCGATTGGGCCAGTTGGGCAGTTGGCATTGGGAAATCGCAGCCGACATCACCACGTGGTCTCAGGAGTTGTACCGGATCTTCGGGCGGGACCCGAGGCGCCTGCCGCCCAGCTACGCCGAGCATCCGGCGCTCTACACGCCACGGAGTTGGCACCGCCTGCAGGCGGCCGTGGCCCGCGCCTGCAACGACGGAAGTTCCTACCAGCTTGAGCTCCAGTTCCACCGACCCGATGGCACCCTGGGCACCTTGGACGCGCGCGGCTCGGTCGAGCGAGATGACCAGGGCGTCGTCGTCGGCCTGCGCGGCACGGCTCAGGACGTCACAGAGCGCAACCGCATGCTGGCGCAGGTGCGCAGTCAACACGAGCGAGTCAGGCTGGCGACTCAGGCCGCCCGGCTTGGCATCTGGCGGTGGAGACTGTCGGACGATCAGATCGTCTGGGAGAACCACCTCGCGCCGGAAATTTTGGGCGTTGAGTCAGATGCGCGGTCCATCAACGTTCATGCCTTGATCTCGGAGTTCATTCATCCAGAGGACGCCAGTGCATTCCGAGCCGCGCTTGAAGGGACAGTGGACCAGGGGCAGGACCTGCGCATCACGTGTCGCGTCAGCTGGCAAGGCGGCCACAGGCTGCGCTGGATCGAGTTCCTGGGCCAGCCTGACCAGTCTGATCCGGCCAAGCCTGCCATTGTGGGCACCATGGCCGACGTGACCGACCGAATCGCCGTTCAGAAGACGCTGGAGCATGTCGTGAGCGAGCTGTCCAGTCTCGACCAAAGAAAGAGTGAATTCCTGAATGTGCTGGGCCACGAGTTGCGCAATTGTCTGGCACCGCTCAGCACCGGGATCGCTGTAATACGGAGGACTTCATCCAAGGATGTGCTCAGCAGGATGTACGACCTGCTCAACCGTCAGGTGACGCACATGTCGAGGCTGGTTGATGATCTCTTCGACCTGCGGCGAGTGCAAAGCGGCGAGCTGTCTCTCAAACGTGAGGTCACCACGCTTGCCAAAGTCATGGCCTCCGCCGTCGA
>CANBUA010000028.1 GCA_947372535.1 Burkholderiales bacterium | reverse complement strand
CACCCCATCGAGGACGCGCTGGAGCAGATCACGCACAGCGTCTGCACCCTGGAGTTCGAAGACCAGCGCCCCTTCTACGACTGGCTTTTGGATCGCCTGGCCGACCTGGGCCTGCTCAAGCAACCCAACCCGAAGCAATACGAGTTTGCGCGCTTGAACCTGACCTACGTCATCACCAGCAAGCGCAAGCTCAAGCAACTGGTCGATGAAGGCACGGTGCAGGGCTGGGACGACCCGCGCATGCCGACCATCGTGGGCCTGCGCCGCCGTGGTTACACGCCCGAGGCCATCCAGCTGTTCTGCGAGCGCATCGGCGTGAGCAAGTCTGACAGTTGGATCGACTACAGCACCCTGGACATCGCCCTGCGCGATGACCTGGAGAACAAGGCGCACCGTGGCATGGCCGTGCTGGATCCGGTCAAGCTGGTGCTGAGCAACTGGGACGAGGTGATGGGCGCCGGTCACCTGGAAGCCTGTTCGCTGCCGGCACTGCCTCACCATGCTCATGACGCGCCAGAAGGCACGCCAGAGCCTGCGCCTCGCCAGTTCAAGCTGGGCCGCGAGGTCTGGATCGAGCGTGAGGATTTTGAAGAGGTGCCGCCCAAGGGTTACAAGCGCCTTTTCCCTGGCAACAAGGTGCGCCTCAAGGGCGGCTATGTGATCGAATGCACCGGCTGCACGCGTGATGCCGATGGCCGCGTGACCGAGGTGCAAGCCACCGTGGTGCCCGACACCAAGAGCGGCACGCCTGGCGCCGACACGGTCAAGGTCAAGGCGGCCATCACCTGGGTGGGCGTCAGCGATGGCGTGGCCGCCGAGGTGCGGCTGTTCGACCGCCTGTTCCTTGACGCGCAGCCCGATGCCGGCGGCAAGGACTTCCTGGCCAGCCTGAACCCGGACAGCAAGAAGGTCGTGACGGCTTTCGTGGAGCCTTCACTGGCCACAGCCGTGGCCGATCAGAAGTTCCAGTTCGAGCGCTTTGGCTACTTCGTGGCCGATCGGGTGGATCATCAGCCAGGCAAGCCGGTGTTCAACAAGATCACAGGCTTGAAGGATGGGAATTGGGCGAAGTGAGCGGCGACGCCATGGCTGGCACTTTGGTCCGGCGGCCATCGCTGATTCGGCGCACGCTTTGGTGGACGTTGTGGCTGCTGCTGGCTTTGGTGCTGGCCCTGGCCTGGCACACCTGGCAGTTCCCCTCCCGGCAAATCCAGGTCACACCCAAACCCGGCGTGGCCGTCGATGCCAACGCCGCCGCCCAACGCCTGAGCGCGGCTGTCCAACAGCGCACCATCTGGTCTGATGCAGGCGATAACGCAAGCGCTTTCGAAGCCTTGCACCACCTGATCGACACCAGCTTTCCGGCGGCCCATGCCGTCATGAAGCGGCAAACCGTGGGCCGACACGGCCTGCTCTACACCTGGCCGGGGACCGACCCCAAGGCCCAGCCGATCGCTTTGCTGGCTCATCAGGACGTGGTGCCCGTGGCGCTGGAGACGGACAAGGACTGGCAGTACCCGCCGTTCTCCGGCGCGGTGCAAGGCGGCTTCATCTGGGGCCGGGGCGCCTGGGACGACAAGTCCAGCCTCATGGCCACGATGGAGGCGGTCGAGATGCTGGCCAAGGCCGGTTTCAAGCCCCGCCAGACCATCTACCTGGTGTTTGACAGCAACGAGGAAGTCGGCGGCGAGGACGGCGCCCAGCCCGTGGCCGCGATGCTGCGCCAGCAAGGCGTCAAGCTGCGCTTCGTGCTGGACGAGGGCATGGTGACCACCCACGGCTTGGTGCCGGGGGTCAGCCGGCCCGTGGCCCTGGTGGGCATGGCGCAAAAGGGTTACCTCACGCTCAAGCTCACCGCGCACGGCCAGCCTGGGCATTCCAGTCAACCGCCCAAGCACCACGCGATCGGCATCCTGGCCGATGCCTTGCTGCGCCTGGAAGCCCAGCCCATGCCGGCCCGCCTTCAAGGTCTGCCGCGCGAAACATTGGAGGCCGTGGCCGCCGAGGCGAGCGGTGTCATGCGTGTCGTGCTGAGCAACCTGTGGCTGACCAAGCCCTTGATCGAGCGCGAGCTGCAAAAGACACCGACCAGCGAGGCCATGCTGCGCACCACGGCCGTGCCGACGGTGCTCAAGGCGGGCGACCGCGAGAACAGCGTGCCGGGCGCGGCGTCTGTTGCCATCAACTACCGCTTGCTGCCCGGCGACACCAGCGAGGCGGTGATCAAGCATGTCAAGCGTGCCATCGAGGGCCTGGACGTGAGCATTGAGCGCGAGGCCAAGGGCTCGGAGGCCACCTCGGTGTCCAGCACCGATTCACCGGCTTATCGCACGCTGGCCCGCAGCCTGCGCGAGCTTCAACCTGACACGGTGGTGGCGCCCGGCCTGCTGATCGGCGGCACGGATTCGCTGCATTTCGCGGACCTGACCGACACCATCCTGCGCTTTAGGCCCATCCATGCAACCGCCAAGGACCTGCCGCGCATCCACGGCACCAATGAGCGCATCGGGGTGGCCAACTACGCCGAGATGATCCAGTTCTACGAGCGCTTCTTGCGCCATGTCAACGAGATGGACGCGCCGACCGACAAACCTTGAGTCGCAACGCCGTGAAGTTTATTTGAGGACGCTTGTCGAAACTGAGGGCGCCCATCCGTCGTGGTCATGAGGCTCAAGTCGAGCCTTTGTAGAGCTACACCGATCCAGCCACATCGGGCACCAAGCCTGTCAGGAGAAGACGATGCGATTCATGGTGATCATCAAGGCCGACCAGGCCTCCGAAGCGGGCACGATGCCCAGCGAACAAATGCTGGCCGACATGACCCGGTTCAACGAAGAACTGGTCAAGGCGGGCGTGATGCTGGCCGGCGATGGCCTGCACCCGAGTGCCAAAGGGGCGCGCGTGCGCTTTGAGGGCAACCAGCGCACGGTCATCAATGGCCCTTTTGCCGAGACGAAAGAGCTGATCGCCGGCTTCTGGGTCTGGCAGGTGCCCAGCAAGGCCGCAGCCATCGAGTGGCTCAAGCGCTGTCCCAACCCGTCGCTTGGCGACTGTGAAGTCGAGTTACGCCAGGTCTTCGAGGCCGAAGATTTTGGTGATGCCATGACGCCGGAACTCAAGGACAAAGAAGCCCAATTGAAGGCGCAAATGGATGCCCAGCTCGCCAGCACGTCGTCGGCATCCGCTCAGGTGATGGCCGTGCCTCCGCCACGTGGTGCCACGCCTTACCTCGTCATCAAGGATGCGCACCGGGCGATCACGTTCTACGAACAGGTGTTCGGGGCGCAAGTGCTGATGCGTTTCGATGCCCCCGATGGCCAGCTCATGCATGCCGAGCTCCAAGTGGGCCCGGCCAGCTTCATGATGACCGAAGAGCGGCCGCAATATGGCTCGCTCAGCCCGCTCACGGTGGGCGGTTCCAGCTCGACGGTCACGGTTTATGTGCCTGATGCCGACGCGGTCATTGCCAGCGCCGAACAAGCCGGCGCCAAGGTGACGATGCCGGTTCAGAACCAGTTCTGGGGCGACCGTTGCGGCAACATTGTTGACCCGTTCGGGCACCAATGGATGATCGCCACCCATGTCGAGGACCCGACGCCCCAAGAGATCGAGCGTCGGCTCCAAGCCATGTTCAAGGGCGATCAAGGCCCTGGCTGATAGAACGAACTCGGTGGTTCGTGTTGCCGCGGCTCAGGTCGGCCTGTCAGCCTTGATCTGGCTTGACAGCCTTTTTGCTGGCGGGCCGGCGGCTGCGCGGTGCCGGCGCTTCGGCGGGCGCACTGCTTTCGGCCGTGGTGGCGGCTTTCTTGCGGGCTGGCGCTTTGCGCTTGGGCGCTGCAGGCTCGCTCGCGCTGGCCTCGGGCTGAGCCTGAGGTGGCGGCGAGACGGGTGCGGGTGAGGGCGCCTGAGCTGCTGCCGCTGGCGCAGCCGCTTCGAAGGCAGGCTGCTGGTTGTCACGATCCCGGCCACGGCCTTGACCCGATGACCTGCGGCCACCTTGCCGTTGACGCTGCCTGGGCGCCGTGGCATGCGCGGTTTCGGCCGATGGGGCGGGCTCTGAGGCAGTCAGTGGCGGTTCAGCGTCCATGAACGCAGGCCCGTCCTCTTCGGCCATGAGTTGCGCAGCCACTTCAGCGGCCATCTGACGGGCCGAAGCCGGCGACGAGGGCTGTTGTTGCTGCGATGGCTGGGGCCGGCCGCCACCGTTGTTGCGTCCGCCACGGTTGCCACGGCGGTTGCCCTCAGGTTGCGGGTGTGCCTGTTCCTGCTCCTCGGCCGACGGGGCTGCGGACGGATGAAAGGCATGTCGCCTGGGCAAGGGCTCTGAAGCGGGCGCACGCGCTGCTTGTTCCTGTTGCACCGGCGCGTTGTCAGCTCGGGGTGTGGGTGCCGAGGGCACGCCACTGCCACGCGTCACATAGGCGCCCGATTTGTCATCACGCCCGAACTCCAGCAGCCCGCGCACCTGGGCTTCTTCCAGCAGGTTGCCGAAGGTCTTGAAGCCGAAATAGCCTTCGCTGAAGCCGGGGTTGCGGCGCTTGATGGCCTCCTTGAGCACCGAGGCCCAGACGCGGCTGTCGCCACGCTCGGCCACCATGGCCTCGAAGGTCTCGGCCGCCATGTTGACGCCCTTGGTGCGGCGGCTCTCCATGGTTTCGCGTCGCTGGCGCTCTTCCTCAGGCGTGCGGCGCGGCTGTTGTGGCGCGTCACGGGAGTCGTCGCGTGCTTCATCGCGGCGGGCGGCGCGCTGGCTCTCGCGCACCAGGTCGTCATAGAAAATGAACTCGTCGCAGTTGGCGATCAGCAGGTCCGAGGTCGATTGTTTGACGCCCACGCCGATCACGTGCTTGGCGTTCTCGCGCAGCTTGGAGACCAGCGGCGAGAAGTCAGAATCGCCCGAAATGATCACGAAGGTGTTGACGTGCGACTTGGTATAGCAAAGGTCCAGGGCATCAACCACCAGGCGGATGTCGGCCGAGTTCTTGCCGGATTGGCGCACATGCGGGATCTCGATCAACTCGAAGTTGGCCTCGTGCATGGTGGCTTTGAAGCCTTTGTAGCGCTCCCAGTCGCAATAGGCCTTCTTGACGACGATGCTGCCCTTGAGCAGCAGGCGCTCAAGCACGCGCTTGATGTCGAACTTGTCGTACTTGGCATCGCGCACGCCGAGGGCGACGTTCTCGAAGTCGCAGAACAGCGCCATGCTGATGTGGTCTTGGGGAGAGGCCATGTGTGGGTGTTTTTCCTGTGGTTGGGATCAGGCAGGTCAAGCTGGCAAGAAGTGTCAGAGCAGGCCTGCGTCGATGAGGTATTTGCTGGGGGCGCCGGGCCGGTGGAGGATGGTCAATTGGTGCCGCGCGCGGGTCATGCCGACGTAGAGCAGGTTGCGATTGTCGGTGGTGTTGCCGCCCACGGCAAATTCGCCGCGATTGAGGCCCGGCATGAAGACGTGGTCGAACTCCAGGCCCTTGGCCGCTTCGATGGTGGCGATGACCACGCAGTCCTTGCCGCGCATGGCCTGCTGGCGGATCTCGCGCCCGTTCATGGCCCGGAAAAAAGACTCGACGTTGTCGAAAGTGGAGGCCGATTCGATCAGGCCGCCGATGTTGGCACTGACCTGCTCGATGTCTTGCTGGCGCACCATGACGCGGGCGGCCAGCACCTCGGGTTGCAGGGCCTGCACGAAGCGGTGCAGCAGGATGTCCGTGGTGTTCTCGGCGATGACCTCAGTGGCCGCTTCGATCAGCCGGCGTGCGGAGGCGTGGGTGTTGCGCAGCACGTGGTTGTCCATGAAATAGCCCAGCAACGCCGGGTTGGCCGAGACCTCCTGGATGGCCTGGCGGGTCACTTTCTGCGGGTCGTCGTCGGCGTCAGAGCGGGTCTGCACGGATGAGCCGCTGAGCATCAGCAGGGCCTGCAGGATGCGTGCGCGGGTCTCCGGGCGCTCGATGGCGGCGAAATCTTCACGCGCATGGGCGATCAGGCCGCGCACGAAGAGCACCTCGGGGCGCATCAAATAGGTGTCAAAACCCAGGGTGCGGTAGTCCACGCCCTGGTCCAGCAGGTGGTTCTCCAACTCGACGGATTGGTGCGGCAGGCGCAGCAAGATGGCCAGTGCCGAGGCGGTGGATTTGTCGGCCAGACCCTGGCGGTTGCGGATGGCCAGCGTGATGTGGCGGTTGGACTCCAGCGGGCTCTCGCAGGCAACCATGAGCACGGGTGTGTCCAGGTCCTTGCCCGAGGCGCAGGGCTTGCGCGCCAAGCGGCCGGCATGCCGCGCCAAGGTCGCGCCGAAGCGATAAGACGCGGTCAGCGGCAGGCGATGGGCCGGGGCGATGCCACGGTCGAAGCCCTCGCCCATGAAGGTGGCATCCGCCCCGGCGACCGCATGGATCACTTGGTCGCGGTCGCCTACGCCCACGAACGCGGCCTTGCCGTTGCGTGTCAGCAGGTGCTGCAAGACCGTGAACATGGCGCGGTTGGTGTCGTGCATTTCATCGACCAGGACCAGGTGCAGGCCCAAGGTCAGCGGATGCACCTGCTCGAAAAAGGCTTCTTCGTCGAGCAGCATCCTGGCCAGGTCGTAGGTCGCATCGTCGCGTGCGCGGAAGGCGTGGTGATCGGGGTGACCGCCCCGGCGCAGGTGCTCGAAGACGCGGAAGGCGCGCAAGGTCAGGTAGTCGTGGCCCAGCTCGGCGGCCAGCGTGGGCGTCAAGGCTTGGTCGAAGGCCTCCAGCGTGAGTTGCATCGTGCCTTTGAGCCACGAGAACGAGGCCAGCAGCCCTTCGACGATGCCTTCGCCAGCGCCCTCGATGGCGAACTCGTCGCGGTGGCGGTCCTCGTCATTGGCCAGCACGCGCTCGATGGCCAGCAGCACATGGGGCTTGAGCTGCTCGGGCGTGGTGCAGGCCGGCACTTTGCTGCCTTCGATGCCCAGCAGGCGTTCGGCACAGAACTCGTCGAAGGTCTGGATGCGCAACTGCTGGCGCACGCTGGCGGCCACGCCGATGCGCTCCAGGGCCTGGCGCAGGGCCGTCACGGCGGCATCGGTGTAGGTCAGCACCAGCACGCGCTCCAGGTCCACGCCACGCGCAATGGCTTGAGCCAGCCGCAAGGCCAGGGTGGTGGTTTTGGCCGCGCCCGCATTGGCCTCGACGATCACGCATTTGTGCCGCTCGAGCTGGATCGCCCGCTGCTCGTCGGTGGGTGCGATGCCTTTGGGCTGGAAAATGGCGTCGTCGGTCATGGGATGGACTCTAAGGCAGACCGCAGGTGTTGGAGGGATACTCGGCGCTCATCACCCAGACTTTGACCGAGCCGGAGCGCTTTGACCATGAATTTCGACGATCCGATCGAAGACGCCGACGACGGCCCATTCATCGCTGCCCAACGCTCGGCTGCTGCTTCGCGCAGCACCTGGGTCAGCGTGGTTGTCAACGTGGTGCTCAGCACGTTGCAGATCGTGGTGGGCCTGCTGGCCAAATCGCAAGGCCTGATTGCCGATGGCGTGCATTCGCTGTCCGACCTGCTGTCCGACTTCGTGGTGCTGATGGCCGCCCGCCAAAGCCGCAAGGACGCTGATGCCGATCACCCATACGGTCACCACCGCTTCGAGACGGCCGCCTCGCTGCTGCTGGGCGCCATGCTCATGGCCGTGGGCGCGGGCATGCTGTGGTCGGCAGTCAACAAGCTGCAGCAGCCCGAGGCCATCCCGGCCGTGCATGGCGTGGCGCTGTGGGTGGCGGGCGCCGCCTTGCTGGCCAAGGAGGCCTTGTTCCGCTACATGATCGCGGTGGCCCGTCGCGTCAAGTCCAGCCTGCTGGTGGCCAATGCCTGGCATGCGCGCTCGGATGCGGCCTCTTCGCTGGTGGTGGGGCTGGGCATCGCGGGCAACCTGATGGGCTACCCCATCCTCGATCCCATCGCGGCCCTGGTTGTCGGGCTGATGATCGGCAAGATGGGTTGGTCCTTTGCCTGGGATGCCACGCAGGACCTGGTGGACCGCGCAGCGAACGAGGAAGAGGTGCAGGCCATCCGCGAGACCCTGCAGGCCACGCCGGGCGTCAGCGGGGTGCACGACGTGCGCACGCGCAAGATGGGCGACATGATCGTGGTCGATGTGCACATCGAGGTCGATGCCCTGCTCAGCGTGGAGGCCGGTCATGACATCGCGGTGGACGCGCGTCAACGGGTGATGGTGCGCCACCGTGTGCTCAACGTGATGACCCATGTGGACCCCTGGCATCGGCCGGACCTGGATCACGTGGGCAGCTGAGGGGCTTGGCTATCATGGACCACTGGCAGTGACAACGGAGCAGCGGCCTTGGGCAAAACACGATTCGAAGCGTTCAGTGACGGGGTCCTGGCGATCATCATCACCATCATGGTGCTTGAACTCAAGGTGCCCCATGGTGAGCACCTGGGGGCCTTGCAAGGGCTCATGCCGGTCTTCCTCAGCTACGTGCTGAGCTTTGTCTACGTTGGCATCTACTGGAACAACCACCACCACATGCTGCACGCGGTGCACACGGTCAGCGGCGGCGCGCTGTGGGCCAATCTGCATTTGCTGTTTTGGTTGTCGCTGATCCCCTTCGTGACGGGCTGGATGGGCGAGAACCACTTCGCGGCCGTGCCCGTGGCCCTGTATGGCGGTGTGTTGATGATGGCCGCCATCGCGTACTGGATTTTGCTGCGCACGCTTATCTCGGCCGAGCCCGAGGATTCTTTGCTGGCCCGCGCGACGGGGCGCGACCTGAAGGGCAAGCTGTCGGTGGTGGTTTATGCGGCGGCCATCCCGCTTGCTTTCGTCAGCCCGTGGATCTCGGTGGCGGGCTATGTGGCGGTGGCGCTGACCTGGCTGGTGCCCGACCGGCGCATCGAACACGTGCTGATGCACCCGGCTGCTTGAAGCGCGGCCCGGCGCGCTCAGGCCTGAAGGCAGGCTTGGGCACGTGCCTGCATGAGTTCGCGCTCGCGCGCATTGCCTGCCAATTCGGCGGCACGCAGGAATTCGGCACGGGCCTCCTCGCAGCGGCCCAGCTTGTGTAGCAGATCGCCGCGCACGCTGGGCAGCCATTGATAGCCGGCAAGGGCCCCCGTTTCATGCAAGGCATCGACAATGGCCAGGCCCGCTGCCGGCCCCTGAGCCATGCCCACGGCCACCGCCCGGTTGAGTTCGACCACGGGTGATGGATTCATTCGATACAGGCGATCGTACAAGGTGGCGATCTCGTGCCAGTCGGTGGCGTCAGCCGTGTGAGCACGTGCATGGCAGGCGGCCAGTGCTGCTTGCAGCGCATACGGCCCGGCTGGCTTGGCTTGATCGCGTGAGAGCGCCTGCGACCGTGCGAGGGCATGCAGGCCGCGCCGCACCAATAGCCAGTCCCAGCGCGCGCGGTTTTGATCCAGCAACAGCACTGGCTTGCCCTGGGCATCGACGCGTGCCGCCGAGCGCGAAGCCTGGATTTCCATGAGCGAAACCAGGGCGTGCACTTCGGCCTCCTCGGGCGCCAACTCGGCCAGCATGCGACCCAGGCGCAAGGCCTCGCTGCACAGGGCCGGGCGCATCCAGTCATCGCCCGCCGTGGCCGTGTAGCCTTCGTTGAAGACCAGGTAGATCACCTCCAGCACGGAGCCCAGGCGGTGGGCCAGGTCCTCGTCCCGCGGGATCTCGAAAGGCACCTGGGCCTCGCTCAGGCTGCGCTTGGCCCGCACGATGCGCTGGGCCATGGTCGTCTCGCTGACCAGGAAGCCCCGCGCGATGTCGGCCGTGCTCAGGCCGCCCAGGACCTTGAGCGTGAGGGCCACGCGGGCCGGCGCCGGTAACACTGGGTGGCAGGCCGTGAACATGAGTCGCAGCATGTCGTCGCCGAACTGATCCGAACGCGCGGCATCCAGCGCGTCGACGAAATCCGGCGTGTGGTTCGTTTCAAGGGCTGCCATGTCGGCGCCCAGGCTGTCGAGTTTGCTGTCCATGAGTTTGCCCCGACGCAGCCAGTCCAGCGCCCGGTGGCGCGCGGTGGTGAGCAACCAGGCGCCTGGACGATCAGGCACGCCGTCGCGAGGCCAGTGCTCCAGGGCCGCGATCAGTGCGTCCTGGGCCAGCTCCTCGGCCACGCCCAGGTCGCGCACCATGCGGGCCACACCGGCGACGATGCCTGCCGATTCAATGCGCCAGACCGCCTCGATGGCCTGGTGCGTGGTGCTCGTTGTCGTTGTCGAGGCCATGGGCGTGCATGGTGTTGGCGTGGGTGTCAGGGCTTTTCAGCTTGGGCTTTGAGGTTGGCCAGGCCGGCTTCGAAATCCCCGCCGATCATCTTGTCCATGTTCAGGACGATGCCCACCAGCCGGGCGATGTAGGGGCTGGGGCCGTGCATGGCCCAGGTGACCCGCGTGGTGCTCGGGCTTTGCGGTGTCAGCTTGAACTCGACCTGGTTGTGGCCTTCCATGGGCTCGAACATGTCCAGCTTCATGTTGACCAGCTCAGGTGACGAGCCCGTGACGGTGATGCGCCCACTGCCGACATCCTTGTTGCCTTTGAAGTCGTAGACCGCACCGGGCCCGCTGGCTGGGCCCGAATACTGCCCCTGCATGGTCGGGTCCTTGCGGTTGTAGGGGTTCCAGGTGTTGAACTGGTGCAGGTCGACGATCAACGGGTGCAGCTGGGCGGGCGTGGCCGCGATGTCCAGGTGGCGTTCCACCGCGAAGGTGTTGGGCCGGGTGGCGGCATAGGCCAGCAGCAGGGTGACGGCGGCGGCGGCCGTGAAAAGGATGGCTTTGAGCATGAGGGACTCTCCTTGGGTTGGGTCATCAAGCCTGGCCGGGCGCGACATCATCGAGCTCGAACAACTGGCGCACCTCGATCTCGGCGTCCAGTCCGGCCTCGTTGGGCGATGGGAAGCGGCGCGTCCATTCCAGTGCTTCCTCGCGTGAGCGGACCTGGATGATGGTGTAGCCCGCGATCAGGCCGCGCGTGTCTTTGAACGGCCCTTCCGTGACGATGTGCTGTCCATCGGCATGACGGATGCGCCAGCCTTTGCGCGATGGTTGCAGCTCCGATGCATCCAGCAGGATGCCGGCCTTGACAAGTGCTTCGCGGTAGCTGGCCATCGACGCCACGAGTTCGGGCGATGGCATGCCGCCGGCCTCCGTGTCCGCCGTGGCCTTGACGATGATCATGAATCGCATGGGATCTCTCCATTTGAGGTTTCATGAGCACGACGAACGAGCTCGCCGGTTTTCGACCAGCGTCGCTCAGAAATTCAGAGCGCTTCTTCGTGGCAAGGTGCCAGCGAGCGAACTTCCACCGTGCACCATTCGGCAGCCGGGCATTCGCGGGCAATGGCCAGCGCCTCTTCGCGCGTCTGGCAGTTCAGCATGAAGAAGCCACCCACCATTTCCTTGGCCTCGGCAAAGGGGCCGTCCACCACCTGCGCCTTGCCATCGCGCACCTGCACGCGGCTGGCATCGGCTTGTGACTTGAGCGATTGGCTGGCCAGCAGCAGGCCTCGCGACTGCAGGTCCTGCCCGAAAGCGACCATGCGGTCATAGGCGATCCGGGCCTCGGCCTGGGTGCGGGCCTGGCGTTGTCCGTTGGGTTCGATGATGAGCAGCACTTGGGTCATGACAGGGCCTCAGGCGATGGGTCAGGGGCAGGATCGATGGATCAGGCCGACATTATTCTTCAAGGTCTGGATCGGTCTGGGCGCGGCTGCCCTTCTTGCCCCGTGCCAGTTTGGCGGCTTGTCGGGCAGCTTCCAAAGCTTCGCCTTCGGCCCACCAGACCTCGAACTCGGCCGGGGCCTCCAGGGTGATGTGACCCAGGATGCCCGTGCGGAAATCGTTGAGCAAGATCTCAGAGGCCTTGGTCAGGTTCACGCGCCCACCGCTCATGACGGCACCGCGCTTGCGCCCGATTTCGGCCAGCAGTTCCTCATCATGCTGCGTGGGGATGGTGTCCACGGCCTCGAGCTTGTAGCGCGCGGCCAGCAACTGAGCGTAGGGGCCTTTGAGGCTGGCCAGCAACTCCAGCGCGACTTCCTCGTCGTCATACGCGTTGCGGCCCACTGCGCCGCTGGCGGCCAGGTGGTAGCCACTTTTCTCGACCGTGATCTTGGGCCAGAGCATGCCGGGCGTGTCGAACAGGTAGAAATCGGGCGCCAGGTTCTTGCGCTGCTCGACCTTGGTGATGCCGGCCTCATCGCCCGTCTTGGCGGCCTTTTTGCCCAGCAAGGTGTTCATCAGCGTGGACTTGCCCACGTTGGGGATGCCGCAGATCAGCACGCGCAAAGGTTTGTCCATGCCGCCCCGGTTGGGCGCGATCTCACGGCAGGCCTTGATCAGGCGCTGGGCGGGTGCGGTGTCGCTGGCGTCCATCGCGATGGCGCGGGTGTTCGGCCGGGCGTTGTACCAGGCCAGCCAGGCCTCGGTGCGCACCGGGTCGGCCACGTCCTGCTTGTTGAGCAGTTTGAGTTTGGGCCGCGAGCCGGTCAGCTCGGCCAGCATGGGGTTGGCGCTGGAGCCAGGCAGGCGCGCATCCAGCATCTCGATGACGACATCGATTTCCTTGATGCGCTCAAGGATGGCTTTTTTGGTCACGTTCATGTGACCGGGGAACCATTGGATGGCCATCAGGTGTGCGCAGGGGGGAGTGGTGATCAGGCCGTGACGATACCTCACGTCGGCCCGCCAGTAGTCAGTCGTGGTTCAAGCGATGGCCTTGGGCATCATCGTCGGGCCTGTGGCGTGCCTAGCCACCCAGGCCTCGACCTCGCGTGAATCGGCCATGGTGCGCACCTCCTGGTAGGCCTCTTCGGCCTCTGCATAGCGGCGGCGCAGGAAATTGAGCCACTGCTTGAGGCGGCCGGGGCGGTGCTTGGGGACCACGTGGCCAGCGACCAGGTCCCAATACACCTGCAGCAGCGGTGCCAGGTCCTGCCACTGCACCGGGCGCGCGCCTTGGCCGGGTTTGAGGTGCGCCGCAATGGCCAGCGCCAGGCCCGGGTCGGTCACCATGCCGCGCCCCAGCATGAGGGCATCGCAGCCGCTTTCTTGCCGGCAGCGCACGGCATCGTCCACGGTCCAGATCTCGCCATTGGCCACCACCGGGATGGACAGCACCGATTTGACCTCGGCGATGCGCGCCCAGTAGGCCGGCGGCCGGTAGCCATCGGCCTTGGTGCGGCCGTGGATCACCAATTCGCAAGCACCGGCATCGGCCATGGCCAGTGCGTTTTCTTCGGCGCGCCGGTCGTCATTGAAGCCCAGGCGCATCTTGGCCGATACAGGCAGGTGAGCAGGCACGGCGCGCCGCACTTCATGGACGATCTTCCAGATCAGCTCGGGCGTTTGCAGCAGGGCCGCACCGCCGCCGTGACGGTTGACCACCTTGGCAGGGCAGCCGAAGTTCAGGTCGACGCCAGTCGTGCCCAGGCTGGCCAAGCGCGCGGCGTTGTCAGCCATGCAGATGGGGTCCGAGCCCAGCAACTGGCCGCGCACCGGCACGCCAGCGGGCGTGAGGCTGCCGTTGTTCAGCTCGGGCATCACGCGGCGGAAGGCGCGCTCGGGCAGTACCGCGTCCGTGACGCGGATGAACTCCGAGACGCAGCGGTCGATGCCGCCCACGCGGGTCAGCACGTCACGCAAGGAAAAATCGAGCAGCCCCTCCATGGGGGCGAGCAACAAGGTCATGACTGAACAAGCGGTGGCCACGCGCGCCGGCGCATGGGAGTCTGGATGAGCCGCGAGTGGACCACACATTGGCCTGGGCCGGCGTGGGGGCATCCCAGCGACCAACACATTGCGTTACCCTGGCCGCTCATTTTGACGAACAACGAGACCCTCACCATGACGATGTCGATGTACCAGGCCCTGATCCCAGGCGCCGTTCGCACGCTCAACAATTTGTCGGCCATCCTGGGCAAGGCTGCGGCTCATTGCCAGGCACGTCAGATCGACGAAGCGGTGTTCCTGCAATCGCGCTTGTTCCCGGACATGTTGCCCCTGGTGCGCCAACTCTACATTGCGACCGATATGATCAAGGGTGGCGGAGCACGACTGGCTGGCGTCGAAATCCCAAAGTACGAGGATGTGGAGACCACGTTTGCCCAGTTGCAGGCGCGCCTGCAAAAGACGGCCACCTTCCTGGAGAGCCTGCAAGCCGCGCAGATCGATGGCAGCGAAGGCCGCGACATCGTGCTTCAGTTGCGTGATCGCCAGCTAGCGTTCAAGGGCCAGGACTACCTGACCCAATGGGTACTGCCCAACTTCTACTTCCACGTGACCACGGCCTACAACCTGCTGCGCCATGGCGGTGTCGAACTGGGCAAGCGCGACTACCTGGGCGGCTGATCGCGCACAGCCCAGGTGAACGCTTGGCGCGTTAGCCGATCAAACGGCGACGCGTCGGGCGGTGGGCCAAAGCCGCAACGCCAGCGAGCATGAACATGGCATAGGTGCCAGGCTCGGGCACCAGGCTGGTGGCGGCTTTCACGGCGGTGGCCGTGCCAGACCAAGTGGCCTGCTGACCAGAGCTGGCCATGGTGTTGTTGATCCAGGTTTTGTAGGCGGCGGTCTGCACATAGGCCGAGATGCCGGCGCCGCTGCTCGTGGTGCCCAGGGTGGCCGATGCGATGCCCAACAGTGTGGCACCGCCGGAATCGGTGACCAGACCCTTGAAGACGGCGCTGCCGCTGTCGCCGCCTTGCACCGCTGCACCACCTTGTGTGATGAGCCAGTTCACGGTGTAGGCCGTGTTGTTCTGGTAGTCGACGGTCATCGTCGACTTCACGGTGCTTTGGCCGTAGCCATTGAGCACAGCGTTTTGGGCCGTGGCCAAGGTCACCGCGCCGTAGGTGCTGGCTGTCTTGCTGGTGATCAGCGTGTCGTTGAGCATGGGCAGGTCGGCATCAAGCGCGGTGCTCAAGTGCAGCAGGGCGAGGTCATTGCCCGGGAATTCACCGTTCGAGACGAAATAGACCGCATCGACCGTGGAACTGCCCACGATGCTTTCGAAAGTGGTCAAGTTGGCCACGACCCCTTGCGCGACGTGAGCGGCAGTCAGCACCCAATTGTTGGCGATCTGCACACCCGATGCGCCACCAATTTCGCCGACGGCAGAGAACTGGCTGGTGTCGGCCCCCTGGACCAAAGCGTGGGCTGAAGTGGCAACGAACATGGCCATGGCCACGCCGACGAGGTGGCGCACAGGAAAACGAACGTGATTCATGATGGGCAGAAGGCTTTTGGTGGCGGCACTCGGATGAGCGTGCGCGTATTTTCGTGCCCATGAAATCGGTGTCACTCAGGGCGATCCCGATTCTGCCTTGCCTTTACACAAATTGGCGCCCAGCTGCGAGATCGCCACGCCCCCTCAACAAGGGGGCTGTTCGATGCGCATCAAGGTGTCGGGGTGACCACGGGTGTCGGGTAGCTGCAGGCTTCTACCGTGTTGATGTTGTAAGCCGTGGTGCTGGGGTTGGGCTTGATTGACCTCAGGCCTTTGAGGAAAGCCTCGAAGCTGCCAGCGGCGGCAAAGCGGCCCTTTTCCATGCAGGCCGAGTAACCGCCTTCTTTGCCATAGCCGTAGACATCGAAATAGTCGATGGTGCCGCGGTAGAGCGCATCGGCCACCAGCAGCTTGACCTTGGTGAAGGCCTTGGCGTCCACGCCCGGGCCAATGCCACCGATGCTGACCTCGACCGCAGTGGGGGCGGGTGCTGCCATGGCAGCGTGTGCGCCCAGGGTCAGCAGGGTAGCGGCCACGAGGGCGCGAATGGTGTGTGCTTGTGGGGTCATGATTTGTTCTCCTGGTCGGACATGTCTGAGGGCGAGCGGGACACGTTGAACGCATCGCCGCGACTTGGCGCCATCATGGTGCGACCGGGCCGCGCTTGTCCATGGGTGACAGCCCGACCTTTTGTTTCAAGCTGTTGTGCTCAGTTGGTCGTGCAGGGCCAGCATTTCCTGTGTCAGCTTGTGGCGCGCGTCCAGGTGAATCATGGGCCGGTTCAACTGGTGCGACTCCTTGATCTTGACCGAGGCGCTCAGGTAGGGCTGCAAGACGGGGAGGCCTTCGTCGATCAATTCCTGCACCAACTGCTGTGGCAAATTGGCCCGAGGCTGGAATTGGTTGACCACGATGCCGCTGACCACGAGGTCCTCGTTGTGATCGGCCTGCATCTCTTTGACGTTCTCCAGCAGGGTATAGAGCGCCCGGCGCGAAAAATCGTCGCAATCAAAAGGGATGAGGCAGCCCTGCGCGGCAATCAGCGCCGAGCGGGTGTAGAAATTCAGCGCGGGCGGGGTGTCGATGTAGATGCGGTCGAAATCATCGGCGACTTCTTCCAGGGCCTCTCGCAGCTTGTAGATTTTGTGGCGCGATTCGAGCTTGGCCTGCATGTCGTCCAGGTTGGGGCTCGAAGGCATCACGGACAGGTTTTCCCAGGGGCTCGCTGCGATGAAGTCCAGCGTGGGCTTGGCCCGGCCGCTGAACTTGAGCGTCTGGTCGAAGAACTCGGCCGCGCCTTCCTGGCCTTCGATCTGACTGTCGCCCAGCAGGTAGCGCGTGCTGTTGCCCTGAGGGTCGAGATCGACCACAAGGGTGCGCAGGCCCTGGTGGGCGCTGATGGCGGCCAGATTGCAGGTGATCGTGGACTTGCCCACGCCACCCTTCTGATTGAACACGACATAACGCATGAGCTCAGCCCCTCCAGGCGGTTTGACCTGGCGCCATTGTGCACTGCAACAACGTCGTTTCAGTCAGATCAGCCCAAAGGTGTCTCGCTGCCTTCTGGCGGCGTGCCTTGTGGAGGCTGCGGCTCGCTGTTCTGATCATCCGAAGCCGGCTGGCCCTTGGGATCGAGCTTGCTGCGGCGCTTGTCTTCTTGTTTGCGTTTTTTGGCCAGCTCGCGCTGCCGTTTCTCATAGGAATAATTGGGGGTGGCCAAGGGTGCTTTCGTTGGGGTGGAAGGTGTGAAGCCTGAAAGAGGCTTCAGCGATGGGTGTCAGGCAGCTCGATCTTGACCTCGAGCACTTCAAGATCGTCCTGGCGTTCCAGGTTGACCTTGATGTCTTCGGGATTGATCGAGACGTACTTGGAGATGACGGCCACCAGCTCGCGCTGGAGGTCGGGCAGGTAAGAGGGGCTGACCGAGCGTCCATTGCGCTCGTGGGCCAGGATCAGCTGCAAGCGTTCCTTGGCCACCGTGGCGGTTTTTTTCTTCTCGCCAATGAAGAAGGAGAGGAATCCCATGGTGCTTACTTCCCTCCGAACAGGCGCTTGAAGAAACCGGGCTTTTCAGCGTCGATGAAGCGCATGGGCTTGTCTTCGCCCAGGAAACGCGCGATCACGTCCTTATACGCCTCGGCCACGTCCGTGTCTTTCATGTGGATGGCGGGTATGCCCTGATTGGAGGCGTTGAGCACGCTCTCCGACTCGGGGATCACGCCGATCAGTTTGACGCGCAGGATCTCGTTGACATCTTCCAGCGACAGCATCTGCCCGCCCTCGACCCGGTTGGGGTTGTAGCGCGTGATCAGCAAATGCTCCTTGATGGGCTCGCCGCCTTCTTGCGCACGGCGGGTCTTGCTGTTGAGCATGCCCAGGATGCGGTCGGAGTCGCGCACGGAGGACACCTCGGGGTTGGTCACCACGATGGCCTCGTCGGCAAAGTGCATGGCCATCAGCGCGCCGGTTTCGATGCCGGCGGGCGAATCACACACGATGTACTCGAAGCCCATCTCGCCCAGGTCCTTGAGCACGCGCTCGACGCCATCTTGCGTGAGGGCGTCCTTGTCGCGCGTCTGCGAGGCGGCCAGCACGAACAGGTTGTCGCACTGCTTGTCCTTGATCAGCGCCTGGTTGAGGTTGGCCTCGCCGTGGATGACGTTGATCAGGTCATAGACCACGCGGCGCTCGCACCCCATGATGAGGTCGAGGTTGCGCAGGCCCACGTCGAAGTCGATGACGGCGGTCTTGTGGCCGCGCAGGGCCAAGCCCGATGCAAAACTGGCGCTGGTGGTCGTCTTGCCGACGCCCCCCTTGCCGGAGGTCACCACGATGATCTTGGCCATGAATGGCGGTCCTTTCAGGTCAGTCGATGTCAAAGTTTGATCGCCTCATACACCAGCCGCTCGCCATCAAGGCGAATCTGCGCTGGCTTGCCCACCACATCGGCGGGCAGGGGGTTTTCGGTCGTGCGGTAGGTGCCTGCGATGGACAGCAGCTCGGGCTCCATGCAGGTTGAAAAGATGCGTGCGTTGGTGTTGCCCTTGGCACCGGCAATCGCCTTGCCGCGCAGCGGGGCATAGACGTGGATGGAGCCGTCGGCGATGACCTCGGCGCCATGGTTGACCACGGCCGTGATGATGAGGTCGCCGCCCTTGGCGTAGATCTGCTGGCCCGAGCGCAAGGGCTTGTCGACGATCATGGCGCCCACGCTCGCGGCTGGCGCCTGCACGGCCACCTCGACCGGGACTTCCACCCGCACTTCGCGGATGACTTCCTTGATCACTTCGACTCGCTCGATGCGCGGGGCGGCGGCGCTGGCCTGGGGCGCTTCACCGAGGCCGACCTCGAGCGCGGACTGCATCTGCTCCGGCGAGCCGCCGCGCACGCCGGCGGGCGTGAGGCGATGGCGTTTCAGCAGCGGGATCAGGGTCGCAAAATCGATGGTGGTGACCGAGGCGGCCAGCGGCGAGAGGTCGATGACGACGGCGTCGTGGCTGAAGAAGTCGGGCGTGTCGCCAAAGCGCTGCTGCATGTCGGCCTGCAGCGCGATCATGTCGCTGGTCTTGAGCACCAGGGACACGGCGGTCAGCGTGGCGCTTTTGAGGTCGAAAATAGCGGATTGGTTACCGGCTGGGGCGACGGACATGGGGCTCTGACGGCGCGTGGCGAAGTCACGAGTTTAAGGCCTGCGCCGGGCCTGTCCGTTGCCTCGATTTCAGTTGGACTTCAGCTGGGCGCCAAGGCCGTCTGGCGCACTCGGCGCGTGTCCACCGGCAAGCACCACAGCGCGGTCAGCACGGCCAGGGCGGCGTGGGTGGCGTACAGCGTGTGGAAATCTTCGGGCTGAAGGTGTGCGTGCCCCAGCAGGACCACGGTGAGCGCCACGCCGAAGACCGAGCCCACCTGCCGCACCGCCTGGTTGACCGCGCTGCCGATGCCAAAACGATGTGGTGGCAGATGCGCCACGGCCGCGCCGGACAGCGATGGCAGGGTCATGCCCACGCCAATGCCCGTCAGCAACAGGCCGGGCAACCAGGCGTGCAGATAGTCAGGCGTGGCTGTGGGCATCAGCCGCAGCCACAGACCGCCCGCGCCGAACAGCAGGCTGCCGATCACCAGCAGCGGGCGGTGCCCGAAGCGCCCGGCCAGGCGCCCGCTCACGATGGCCACCGGGATCACGAGCAAGGGCCCGGGGGTGATGGCGATGCCGGCCAGTGGCAGGCTGTAGTGCCAGATCTGCGTCATGTAGAAAAAGAAGGCGAAGAACATCATGGAAAAAGCCATGCTGAAGCTGAAAGTGGCCAGGTTCACCGCGCGGTAGGTGGGGTTGGCGAACAGGCTCAGGTCGATGGCTGGGTGCTTGGCGCGCCGCGCCCAGGCGATGAACACGCCCAGGGTGGCCAGGCCGCCGATCACGGCACCCAGGACCGCGCTCGATGTCCAGCCCAGCGCATCGCTGCGCACCACACCCCAGGTCAGCCCACCCACGCCACCGATCAGCAGCAGCACGCCGGGCACGTCCATCGGCGCGGCGGTCTCCAGGTTGCGTGATTCGACCAGCACGCTGTTGGCCCGCCAGAGCGACCACAAGCCCAGAGGCAAGTTCAGGTAGAAGGCCCAGGGCCAACCCAGTGTGTCGACCAGGAAGGCGCCGACGCTGGGGCCCAGTGCGGCGGCCAGGCCGCCAACCGCGCCCCACAGGCTCACGGCAACGGCGCGTTTGTCAGGTGGAAAGGCGCCCAGCACGATGGCCAGCGAGGCCGGTGTCAGCAAGGCAGCGCCAATGGCCTGCACCACCCGCGCACCGATCAACACCCCGACGTTGGGTGCCAGCCCGCACGCCAGCGAGGAGATCAAAAACAACGCCACCCCGATCATGAAGATCCGCTTGCGCCCATGGAGATCGGCCAGGCGGCCCGCCGGCACCAGCATGGCGGCAAACACCACCGTGTAGGCATTGAGCACCCAGGACAAGTCGGCCTGCGTGGCCTGCGGAAAGCCCGCGCTCAAGTGCCCGAAGGCCGCGAACAGCACGGTGCTGTCAAGCGAGACCAGAAACACGGCGATGCAGGCCGTGAAGAAGATCCGCCAGGGGGATGCGGGGTGGCTGTTCATCTCACGCCTCCGTGGTGTGAGGGGCGACAGCCAGGGACAGCGTCTGCTTGATCTGCCCGCTGAACTCATCGGCGATGTACTCGCTGGCGCCTTGGCCCAGCGCGGTGAAAGCGCCTTGGGCCACCGTCAGCGGATCGGTCTTGGGCGCTTCGATGCCGGCGGTCATGTCGGTGTCCATGTAGCCCACGTGCAGGGCCATGACCTGAGTGCCTTGGGGTTTCAAGGCCTCGCGCAGGCTGTTGGTGATGGACCAGGCAGCGGCCTTGCTGGCGCAATAGGCCGCCACATTGGGCACGCTCAACCAGCTCAGCACCGACAGCACGTTGATGACCGCACTGTGATCGCTCTTGGCCAGCACCGGCGCAAAGGCCTGGCTGACGCGCCACAGGCCCAGGAAGTTGGTGGCCATCTCTTCGTCGGCGCGGGCGAGCGCGTCGGGTGCCAGCACATCGACCGAGCGAAAGATGCCCGAGTTGTTGACCAGCACGGTGACATCGCCGCAGGCCTGGACGGCGGCCTGCACCTGCGCGGCGTCGGTCACGTCCAGCTGGATGGGGATGACGCCAGGCAGCGTCACGGTGGCGGGGTCTCGCGCGGCGGCGTAGACCTTGCGGGCGCCCCCGGCGAGGGCGGCCTTGGCGAAGGCCAGGCCCAGGCCCCGGTTGGCGCCCGTGATGAAGACGACGGCGTTGTGGATGTTCATGGCAGGTCTTTCGGTGGTGTAAGAAAAGGGGAATGAGGGGTGGATTCAGGCCAGTGATTCGAGCACGGTGGCGATGCCCTGGCCGCCGCCGATGCACTGGGTGGACAAGGCATAGCGCGCGCCTTCGCGGACCAGCAGAGAGGCGGCCTTGCCCGTGATGCGTGCCCCGGTGGCGCCCAGCGGATGGCCCAAGGCCAACGCGCCGCCATCCAGGTTGACGCGGGCTTCATCCAGGCCCAACTCGCGAAGGCAGGCCAGTGCTTGCGATGAAAACGCTTCGTTGATCTCGACCAGATCGATGTCCGACAGACTCAGGCGCGCGCGGGCCAGGGCCTTGCGTGTGGCGGGCACCGGGCCCATGCCCATCTCGGTGGGGTCGCAGCCGATGGTGGCGAACGAGCGGATGCGCGCCAGCGGCTGCAGGCGGTGCCGATTGGCGAACTCCTCGCTGGTGACCAGCACGGCGGCCGCGCCATCGGTCAGCGGCGAGGCCGTGCCTGCGGTGACCACGCCATTGGGGCGGAAAGCGGGCTTGAGCGTGGACAGGGCCTCCAGCGTGGTTTGCGGGCGGATGCAGCCATCGCTGTCCACGACCAGGCCCTCGGGCGTGGTGATGGCCACGATCTCATCGCGCAACAGGCCGGCTTCGCGCGCCTTGGCGGCCTTGAGGTGCGAGCGCAAGGCCAGCGCTTCTTGATCGGCACGGTTGACGCTGTAGCGCTGGGCCACGTTCTCAGCCGTCTCGCCCATGCTGATGTAGGCCTGGGGATAGCTTGCCAGCAGTTCGGGGCTGGGGTCGAAGTGCAAGCCGCCCTGCGGCACCATGGTCATGGACTCGACACCCACGCACATGAAGGCATCGCCCATGCCCGCTTCGATCTGCGCGGCGGCCATGTGCACCGCCGACATCGACGAACCGCAAAAGCGATTGATGGTCATGCCGCCAACGTGCTGCGGCAGGCCCGCCAGGAAGCCGACCAGGCGCGCCAGGTTGTTGCCCTGCGGGCCCTCGGGGTAGGCGCAGCCCAGGATCACGTCTTCCAGCAAGGCCGGGTCCATGTCGATGCGGCTGAGCAGGCCTTTGACCACCTGCGCGGCCAGCGTGTCGGGCCGGGTGGTGGCCAGTGCACCTTTGCGGGCGAAGTGGAAGGGCGAGCGGGCGTAGGCGGTGATGACGGCTTTCATGACAAACTCCTTCGGTGGTTGACTACCTTACGGTTGGTAGTTTCCTGGGTCGAAAAAATACCGGCCTGCGTGGCCGGCGCTGATCAGGAGGTTCAGGACGACATCAGCGGGGCCGTCAAGGCGGCAGTGGCCTGGTCGAACTGGGCCACATCATGAGCAATGCGCGCCAGGAACAAAGCGCCTTGGCCAGTGGCGTAGAAATGGGCTGCTTGCTGGGCAGGTGTCAGGCTGGCAGGCGACAAAGCAGCCGGCATCTCGGCGATGGTGTGCGTGAGCCAATTCAGGTGTTGCTTGGCCATGCCGCGCACAGCATCTTGCAGGCCAGGCTCAATGCAATCCCAGCCGGGTCCCATGGCGCCGCCAGGGCACATGCGCTCGCCTGCGCCGACACGGTCGCGGAGCATGCCAATGTAGGCCAGCAAACGCGCTTGCGGTGATTGGCTGGCGTGGTGCGAGATCCATTGCTCAAAGACCTCGCTGGCCCGCTCGATCACGGCGATGCCCAGGGCCTCTTTGGATTCGAAGTGGTGATACAGACTGGCCTTGCGGATGCCCACGCGATCGGCCAGCTCTTGGAAACTCAGGCCCAGGTAGGAGCGCGTCTGGATCAATTCGCGGGCGGCGCGCAGGATCAACTGACGGGTGTCGCCGGGGTTGGCGGCAGGACGAGTAACGGCGGCTGTTTTCATGGCTACCTACTGTACGGTAGGTAACTCAAAAAGTCAACACCCCTAAGTTGACCTCCAAAATGACACAAATGCTTGCAATGCTTGTTTTTCATTGCGTGGAAGATTCGGGCGCCAACCCCCAACCCCTCTTCCAAGGAGTTCCCCATGTCTTCGATTCAATTCCTGTCGCGCCGCCTGGTTACCTGGCTCATGGCCCTGGCCTTGTCGTTGATGTCCGTGGCTGCGTGGGCTGACGGCAGCATTACCTTCATCCATGGCGGCATCGGTCCGGTCACCAACATCAACAACGGCGCCGCCTTCAACATCACCTTGATCAATGGGGCAACCACCGAGACTTTCCTCAACAAGACGGGCAAGACCATCCTGGATTTTCACTTCACGTGGGCCAACAACCTGGCCGTGCGTGGTTATGACGATTTGCCCGATGGCCAGACGCCGCTTTACTTCGGGAGCTACAACGTGACGCCCAAGTCGGCCGATTTCTTCGACAAGGCCAATGGGGTGGGCATTGCCAACAACGAGAAATTCGAGATCAGCATTTCCGGCTTTGGGAACATGAATGTGGTGGTGGCCACACCGACCTTTGTCGGTGGCAAGGGCGGCACGGCGATCAATCAGCCGGTGGTGCCTGGCGTGCCTGAGCCTGCGTCGGGCGTTCTCAGCTTGGCGGGGGCGTTCGTGGTGGCGCAGGTGCTGAAGTATCGTCAAAAGACCTGATCGAGGCCGCTCGGCTCGGCATGCCTTGCCCCTCAGGCCGTCTTCGCAAGAGCTGCCTCAGCCTTCGAGGCACTTCAAACGCTCGCGCAACTGCCGGATTTCATCTTCCAGGTCCACGACCAAGGCGGCCAACTCGGGCACAGCCTCGAAGTCACGCTCCAGGCAGGCCATGCGGCGGATGCGGCAGAGCGAGACGTGGTTGAAGCGCCAGGCATCGCCGGTGTCGGTGGGGTGGGCGGTCAACGCGCCGCAATCGAGGCGTGCCTGCACCCACGTCACCTCCACGCAGGCCATGCGGCACACCTCGTCCATGTCCAGCCAGAACTCGTCCAAGGTGACTTCCAGCAGGAGTGCTTCCGATTCGTTCATGGCTTGGCCTCCTGTGTAGGCTGCTTGGGGGAGGCCGCTGCAGACACCTGGCGGGCATCAAAATCGGCGCCAAGTTCGGTCGCCATCTGCTCATAAATTCTTTTGGCACGCGGGTCCTGGGTGCTGGGCAGCACCAGGCGCAGGCGCAATTCCAGATCGCCCGGCGCGCGGGGCGCGGGCAAGCCTTTGCCGCTCACCGTGAGCACTTGGCCGCTTTGCGCGCCAGCAGGGATGCGCACGTTCAAGTCAGGCCCGTGCGGCAGGGCCACGGGCACGATGCTGCCCAGCGCCGCCTCCCAGGGTGCCAAAGGCAGATCGGCCAGCAGCGTGGTGCCCTGAAGCTTGAAGCGAGGATGCGGCTTGACCTGCACCTCCAACAGCAAATCGCCCGGTGGCCCGCCGTTGTCGCTGGGGGCGCCCTGGCCTTTCAGGCGGATCATCTGGCCGGGTTTGACGCCCGCTGGAATCTTCACTTGCAACTGCCGCTGCGCGACTGTGGCCGCGCCCTTCATCTCCGAGGGCGGCGATTTCAGCGTCACTGACCGTTGCGCGCCGCTCCAGACGTCCTTGAGCTCAAGCTCAATGGTGGCGTGGTGATCGACGCCCCGCGCATAAGGTGCCGAAGTCTGCCCGCGTGAGCCGACGCCCATGCGGCCAAACAAGTCGGTGAAAAAATCGCTGAAGCCGGCCGTGTCAGGCTCACCAGGGCCGGCGCGGGTGAAGTCGCCGGGTGAAGACGCTGCTTGGGGCGATGGCGATGCCGGCTTGCCCTGACCGCTGGGGTCCAACTGGTCGAAGGCGGCGCGCTTGCCGGGATCGGACAGCACCACGTAGGCCTCGTTGACCTGCCGCATGCGCTGCTCGGCATCGGCTTCCTTGCTGACGTCCGGGTGGTATTTGCGGGCCAGCGCGCGGTAGGCCCGCTTGATCTCGTCAGGCTGGGCGGTGCGAGGCACGCCCAGCATCTTGTAGTAGTCGTTGAACGCCACAGACGAGCTCCTTGGGCGATGCGCCGGATGGGGCGATCATCTCAGGGCCTGCGCCATCGGCCCCCCAGCGGGTCGCAATGGCAGTGTGCTCAGCGTGGCTTCTTGTTTGGGCCACGAGGACCTGACGCCGGTCCGCGGGCCGATGTCGGTGTGCCGCGGCCTTCGGTGCGTTGTTTCTGAGGGCTGCTTTTGCCCACGGTCTGCTCGCGTGGTGGCAGACCCGTGTGCTGGGTCAGGATCTGGCCTGGCTGTGGGCGAGTCACTCGCCCGGTCGTCACCACCGAGGTTTTGGTGCCTGCCGCGGTTGAGTTCTTGCGGCGCGCACTTTGGTAACCGCCATCTGTGGCCGGCTGGTAGGTTGGGATCAGGTGGTGCTGTCCGTTGCCGATCAAGTCGGCGCGGCCCATGTCTTTCAAGGCCTCGCGCAGCAGCGGCCAGTTGTTGTGGTCGTGGTAGCGCAAGAAAGCCTTGTGGAGGCGCCGGCGCTTGTCGCCCTTGACGATGTCCACGCGCTCGCCCTTGCCCTCGATGCGGCTGATGCCCTTGAGCGGGTTCAGGCCCGAGTGGTACATGGCCGTGGCGGTGGCCATGGGGCTGGGGTAGAAGGTCTGGACCTGGTCGGCCTTGAAGTTGTTGCGCTTGAGCCAGATCGCCAGGTTCATCATGTCCTCATCGGTGGTGCCGGGATGGGCGGCGATGAAGTAGGGGATGAGGTACTGCTTCTTGCCGGCCTCTTCGCTGTATTTCTCGAAGAGCTGCTTGAATCGGTCGTAGGCGCCCATGCCGGGCTTCATCATCTTGGACAGCGGGCCGGTCTCGGTGTGCTCGGGCGCGATCTTCAAATAGCCGCCCACGTGGTGGGTGACCAACTCCTTGATGTACTCGGGTGACTTGACGGCCAGGTCATAGCGCAGCCCCGAGCTCACCAGGATCTTCTTGACGCCGCGCAAGGCACGCGCACGGCGGTACATCTTGATCAGTGGGCCGTGGTCGGTGTTCAGGTTCGAGCAGACATCGGGGTAGACGCAGGACGGCTTGCGGCAGGCGGCCTCGATCTGCGGCGTCTTGCAGCCGATGCGGTACATGTTGGCCGTGGGGCCGCCCAAATCGGAGATGACGCCGGTGAAGCCCTTGACGCTGTCGCGGATGGCCTCGATCTCCTTGATGACCGAATCCTCAGAGCGGCTCTGGATGATGCGGCCTTCGTGCTCGGTGATGGAGCAAAAAGTGCAGCCGCCGAAGCAACCGCGCATGATGTTCACGCTGAAACGGATCATGTCCCAAGCCGGGATCACGGCATCGCCGTAACTGGGGTGGGGCGCGCGGGTGTAGGGCAGGTCGAAGACCAGGTCCATCTCTGGCGTGGTGAGCGGGATGGGCGGCGGGTTGATCCACACATCTTTGGCACCAGGGCCTTCGCCGTGCAGTTGCACCAGGGCGCGGGCGTTGCCGGGGTTGGTCTCCAGGTGCAGCACGCGGTTGGCGTGGGCATACAGCGTGGCATCGTCCTTGATCTGCTCGAAGGAGGGCAGGCGGATGACGGTGCGGTCGCGCGGGGGCAGGGCGATCTTGCCGGTCCGGGCGGGCAGGGCGGGCTTGGGACCGCTCACGCCGCTGATGGCTGGGTTGCGCACGATCTGGATGGGCTTGGCGCCATCGGCCAGATCGGCCTGTGGTGCCTTTGGCTTGGTCGGATCGAACTCGCCGGCTTCTTCCAGGGCGCAACTGCCACCTTGCTCGGCCGCCTGCTGACCGGTGGTCATGTAGGGATTGATGTGCTGGTCGATGCGGCC
>CANBUA010000027.1 GCA_947372535.1 Burkholderiales bacterium | reverse complement strand
AGGCGGGGCCAGCGGAACAGCAGGACCGCTCCGGCCACCACGAACAGGATGAAGCACAGGTGCAGCAGCACCAGCGCATCGGCAAGGAAGGCATGCAGGTTCATGAGAGGCACTTTAGCAAGCTGCCCCGATTCGCGCTGCGACCCTCAATCGCCCTTGAGGAAAGTCCGCCAGATCGTGTGGCCATCGCGGTCGAACTGCTTGACCGCCTCGACGAAAGCCCGGCGCTCGGCCACCTTCACCAGGGGCCCGGGCAGCACGGGGTCGAACACCAGTTGGCGAATGGCCGCATCCCCCAGCAGGAAGGATTCGCGGGCCGCCAGCGCCAAAGGCAATTTGTCGGCGCGCGCAGCGCAGGCCGTGAGCTCCTTGCGGCTTTCGCGGTAGCCTCTGGCCATGCTGGCGGGTGGCGCCACGCTGACCAGCGCGGCGCGCAGTGCCTGGATGTGCTGCGGGCCTTGCTGCCCTGTTCGCCGAACTGGGCATCGCACGAGGGCAAAACAAGGCCTTCGATCACCCCCATGCGCAGGTTCTCACCAAGGCTGACCACGGTCCGCGCAATGCCCAGGTCATTGGGGCTGCTCAAGCGGTAGCGCACGAAGGCCTGGTCGATCTTGAGCCGATCCAGCGGCAGGCGCTGCAGATAAGACAGCGACGAGTAACCCGTGCCAAAGTCATGCAGCGAAAAGCCGATGCCATACGCCTTGAGCGCCCTCATCTTCTTGTTGTTGACCAGCATGCTCTCGGTGAGCGCCAGCTTGAGCCGCTCGGGATTGACGCCACTGCGCTCGACGACGGAGAGCACCTGGGCCACGAAGTCGGGCTGACGGAACTGCCGCGCGCTCACGTTGACTGACATGCCAAGCCCGGCCGTGTCCGGATCGCGCGCCCCATCGGCCAGGTGGGTGCAGGCCTGCTTGAGCACCCAATCGCCCAGCTGCAGGATCAGCAGGGATTTTTCAGCCAGCGGAATGAACTCGCCCGGCGAGACCAGGCCAGGACGATGAAGGAGCCAAGGACAAGCCAGACCACGCCATCACGCAGCCACCAGTGGGTGCCGCACAGCACCAGGTAGGCACCAGCCCCCATGGGCAACAGAAAATGATGGGTGGAGCGCGCCACCTGCGCCGTCGGCAGGTCCAGCACCAGGCAAGATCGCGAACATGGCCAGCAGCTGAATCGTGCCGGGCACCTCGCGTTGCCCGAACGTGGCGAAGTACGCCCTCCAGGCCAGACTCAGCCTTGGTTGTGGGCTTGCCGTGAAGCCTTGGCCCCACCCTGAACCCGCCGTGCGGCGATCAGGCCCAGCCCGAGCGCCATCAGGGCCCAGGTTTGCGGCTCTGGCACAGCGCCGATGGCCAAGGTCATGTGCCCGCCGCAGGCCTCACCCCAATAGTTCTGAATCATCTCGCAGCTGTTGAACGTCGCACGGCCAGTAGCAGAGACCAGCCGCCCCGCCTGGACCGCCTCAAGCAGGTCCGCACCTGTCACGGAGGTCGACGCAAAGGTGTTCGACTGAAAGGCGAACGCATAGTTCAGGCGGAGCTCGTAGGGGGTGGCATTCACCGACCTCACCACAGCGGTCTCCAAAGTCAGCACATCGTTGGAGGCGGTTGACGACTTGGTGAGAAAGATGCGTGAGCCCCCAAGCCCCGTGGTGTCAAACGACGCCTTGCCATCCGTCGAAGCCCAATCCACGAAGAGGCCAGCGCTGCCAGTCGGGCTGGCCTTGATGGTGGACACAAAGCTGCTGCCCGCCGTCAGATCGCCATAACGCACTGAATCGGAACGGACAGGATCGGTGGAATTGCAGGGGTTGTACTGCGAACAGTTGTACCCCTTGACCTCCTTGACCGCGAGGAAGTCCTGCACCTGACCTTCTAGGCGAAGCTCAGTGGCACGGGCTGCCGGGATGTGGGACAACAACAAGCTTGAGAGCAAGGCGGTCGCACTGACACGCGCCAGATTTTTCTGCATGGTGATCCTCCTGATTGGTATAGCCGCAACGGCACATGCCCCTTATTGCTGGGGTTGCCGTCATCCTGCCACTGCCGTCGCATCGTCAAAAGAGGGTTAACCAACCCCTGCATTCAAGGGAGCTGTTTCCGGGCCTACACTGGGCCGACGTCCACCACAACAATGAGGCACGCATGCAAGTCCTGCTGAACACCGACACCCATGTCGACGGACGCCAGTCCATGGCCGAACACCTGGACAGCGTGGTCAAGGAAGCCCTTCACCGCTTTGGCGAACACATCACCCGTGTTGAAGCCCATGTGACCGACGCGGTCAGCCATGCCAAAACCAATCCGGACGACATCCACTGCACGCTGGAAGCCCGTTTGGTTGGCCTGGAGCCTGTGGTCGTCAAGGATCACGCGGCTTCGGCCCATCAGGCCATCCAGGGCGCAGTGGGCAAGCTCAAGCGTGCGGTGGCCACCGTCATCGACAAACATGTGCCACGTCGTGGCCCCGGTGTGGCTGACGTGGCCCCGGACACCGCACCGACCGACGAAGAGTGAACGTAGGACAGATCTGACACGGGTTCGCGGGGGTCACCGACGCCCCTGGATCGGCGAGACTGGCAAGCTCTCGCCATCTTTTCTCAAAGCCTTCGAATGAACCCCAGATTGAGCCGAGCCCTGACGGTAGCGGGTGTCCTCACAGCCACCGCTACCTTGCTGCTGGCCGCCTACACGGCCTACATCGTCGCGGACGCGCCCCCCATCAAGGCCTTGCAAAGTGCCACCTTGGCGCAGGCCAGCGTGATCCAGTCGGCCGATGGCCAGGTGCTGGGCCGCTTTCAACAAAGCCAGCAAGAACCGGTGAAGCTGGCGCAGATCTCGCCGCTGGTGATCCAGGCCCTCATCGCCACGGAAGACCATCGTTTCCGCGAGCACCATGGCGTGGATTGGCGGCGCAGCCTTCAAGCGACCTTGCGCACGGCCACCGGCCGCATGGAAGGCGGCTCCACGCTCACGCAGCAACTGGCACGCAACCTGTTCCCGGAAGACATTGGTCGGGCTCGCAACCTCAACCGCAAGCTGAAAGAGATCGTCACGGCCTTGCGCATTGAGCGCCTCTACACCAAGGATCAAATCCTGGAGGCCTACCTCAACACCGTGCCCTTCCTGTACAACGCGGTGGGCATCGAGGCGGCTGCCCACACCTACTTCGACAAGCCGGCCATCGAGCTGGATGCGGCGGAAAGCGCCACCCTGGTCGGCATGCTCAAGGGCACGCAGTACTTCAACCCGGTCCAGCACCCCGATCGCGCCTTGCAGCGCCGCAACCTGGTGCTGCGCCAGATGGTCAAGCGCCAGGCCTTGCCACAGTCGAGCTACGACGCCATCAAGGACGAGCCGCTGCGCCTGAGCTTCAAGCCGCAACAAAACGATGGCCCCGACGTCGCGCCCCATTTCATCGCCCATGTGCGCAAGTGGCTGGAGGAATGGGCCGACCGCACCGACCATGACCTCGACAGCGACGGCCTGGTCATCCACACCACCCTGGATTCGCGCCTGCAGGCCGAGGCCGTGTCGGCCGTCGAGCGACAGACCGCCGCCCTGCAACAAGTTGCCAATGTGGAGTGGAGCCAGAAAGACCTGTCCGTGCGTTCACGCGCGCTGGGTGATTACGCTCAAGCCGGCAAGCGCCTCAAGGCGTTCGACTACTTCTGGCGCACCCACCCTCGCCTGCTGCAAGAGACCTTGCGCAAGACACCTCAGTACCAGGCCCTGCGCAAATCGGGCAAGACCGACCAGGCGGCGCTGGCCGCCGTCAACCAGGACGATGCCCTGATGGCCAAGGTGCGAGACACCAAGACCCGGCTGGAGGCCGGCCTGGTCGCCATCGATCCCAACACTGGCGCCGTCAGGGCCTGGGTGGGCAGCCGCGACCACGACCTGGAGCAGTTCGACCACGTGGCCCAAGCCGAGCGCCAGCCCGGCTCGACGTTCAAGCCCATCGTCTACGCCGCCGCCCTGGAGCGCGGCATCCACCCGGCCAAGACCTACATGGACACGCCCATCGAGGTGAACCTGGGCCAGGGCAAGGTCTGGCGGCCCACCGACATGTCGGGCAGCACCAACCTGCCCATGACCATGTGGGAGGGGCTGGTCTACTCCAAGAACACCATCACCACCCAGGTGATGCAAGACGCCGGCCTGGACAACATCGCCGCGCTGGCCCGCACCATGGGCATCACCAGCAGCAAGCTCGACACCGTGCCATCGATGGCCCTGGGCACCAGCCCCGTCACGCTGCTGGAGATGGCCTCCGTCTACGCCACCATCGCCAACGAAGGGCAATACCGGCAGCCTTACTTCGTCGACCGCATCACGGACAAGGACGGCCACGTGCTGGCGGAGTTCGGGCCGCACCCGCAACAGCAAGCCCTTTCGCAGGATTCGGACCACAAGCTGATCGACATGATGCGCGGCGTCATCAAACAAGGCACGGGCACCATGCTGCGCAGCAGCTTCGTCGGCGGTGATGCCGACCTGGCCGGCAAAACGGGCACCACGCAGAACAACACCGATGGCTGGTTCATGGCCATGCACCCGCAGTTGGTGGTCGGCGCCTGGGTGGGTTTCAATGATCAGCACGTGACCATGCGCGGCAGCTACTGGGGCCAGGGTGGCCACAACGCCTTGCTGCTGGTGGGCGATTTCATGCAGCGGGCCGTCAAGCAAAAGCAGCTCGATACCAAGTTGGCCTTCAGCACACCCATGCTGCCACCGGTGATCGGCGCGCACGACTGGAACGGCTCGCCCGACGGCATCGTCGAAGGCAATGTGGCGTCTGACGATGAAGTGATCGAGGACCCCACCACGGCCGACCCGGCGGGCACCGCCGCCAACGACCGAGCGCACGGCGATCCGGCCGACGAGCCGCGCTCGGCCCTGGAGCTCGGTGAAGTCATGAAAGCCATGGGACGCGATCCGACCACCGGCGCGCCTGTGCAGCGCTCGCCCATGGCGCAGGGCGGCGAGTGAGGTGACGGTTAACGCACCGCCTCTTCCGCCCAGAGCAGCGCGGCATTGCGGTGGTCATTCACATCATCGAGCCCAAGGCTGAGCGAGCCCGCCAACTGCGTGGCCCGCTCCGCCAGGCACTTCTCGACCGACAGCGCCAGGATCAGGTAGGCCACATAAGGGCCTTCGCTGCGCACCAGCACATCGCGCACCACGGGTGGCAGGCTCATCACGGCCATGGCCTCGTCCATCGACATGCCCAGCAAGGTGTCGACAAATGACAGCAAGCCCACCAGGAAGAGCTCGTCAGCCTGCTGCTTGCTGCCGACCGACAAGGCGGCCAGCTCCAGAAAACGTGCCCGCGCCAAAGCCACCTCCAGTAAGGTTTCATCCAGCGCGCTGTCCGCGCCGGCCCGGAAGATGGAAACCGCCAGCCAGCGGTAGAGCACTTCGCGCCCCAGCACCATGATGGCCTGGTCAATGCCTGTCAGTGGCTTGAGCAGACCATGCGCTGGCGAGTTCGCCATCGACAACAGTCGCATGGCCACACCCGGGTCGCGCTTGGCCACGCCGGCCAGCGCCTGGGCGTCGCCATCGCTGCGGATCAGATTGAGCATATCCATGAGCACCAGGCGGCTTTCGGTGAGTTTTTGGCGGGTGTCCTGCTCATCGACCGTCGTCAGGAAACCGCCCATCGAAAACTCGACGCCCAAGGACACGCACAGCCGTCGCTCAGGCCAGGAAGACACGTTTTGTGCCACCAGGATCAGAACGGGATAAGCCTGATGAAGGCGTTTGACCAAGCCTTCGAAGGCCTCAACGGACGTCCCGACAAAGTCGACGAAGCCGTGCGTCGCCAAGGCCAGCGCAGCAGCGTGATGCGGGTCGAACCCCGCGCACGAAAGCGCCACGCCCGCACCAGTGGCACGGATGCGCCGAAGTCCGGCCAGCCAGTCATCGCTCGGTGCCGCACCTGATGGCCACGCCACCTGGACGACAGTGTGCGTGGCACGGATGGCCGCGAGTGCCTCCTCCGTCCAGTCATGCGCTGGAACGGCCAGCACGGCCAAGCGGCGTTCGGCCAAGGCATGAACCTTGGCGGCCAGCAAGGCCTCCAGGTATGCCTCGGGCGGCAGGCGTGTGCCACCGTCGGGCCGGGGGTTGAAGCTGAAGCGATACCCCGCGAGGCGACCTCGCTGGTCGAGCATCTCCTCGCGCCGCAACATCAGACCGACGCCAGGCCGAGGTGATTCGGCCGCGGCGACAGGCACGGCCGGCACTGCAGACGCCGCCGCACGACAAATGGCCGGGCGCTGAGCAGCTTGGCGCCCCCACCGACCCATCAGCCGTTTCAACACGTCGACAAAGCTCACACGGCGTCCTTGCTGCAGCGAGAAACGACTGTATGAAATCTCGTCACCAGCATTGCCTGCAATTGACGCCGTGCACGGCCTCAAATCTGACGCATCGGTGCCTGGGTACGTGCATTGCCGGACACATCGTTGACTCGGTGGGACTTGTTCTTCAGCGCCACCCCGCTCATGCCAGCTTTGAATGGGCGATGCCCACTGAAATGTCCTGTTGATGTGCGCTCAGCCACCCGCTACTTTGAGCACCAACTTGCCGATGTGCCTCGATGCCTCCATCTCCTCATGCGCGCGGGCCACGTCCGCCAGATCATGCACCGCATGGATCACCGGCAGCACCTGGCCCGAGGCGATCAGCGGCCACACCTGCTCGCGCAGGCTGGTGGCGATCGCGGCCTTCTCCTGGGCGGTCCTGGGCCGCAGTGTCGAGCCGGTGACCGTCAAGCGCCGGGTCATGACAGGCATGAGGTCCACCTCCACCTTCGAGCCTTTCATGAAGGCGATCTGCACCAGCCGGCCGTCCATGGCCAGCGCACGCAGATTGCGTCCCACGTAGTCGCCACCGACCATGTCCAAGATCACGTCGACGCCACGGCCCTGCGTCAGTTCCTTGATGCGCAAGCCGAAGTCTTCCTGGCGGTGATCGATGGTCGCGTCCGCACCGGCTGTCAGGCAGGCAGCCGCTTTGTCCGCGTTGCCCACGGTCGTGTAGACGGTGGCACCCCGGGCATGCGCCAGCTGGATCGCCGTCAAGCCGATGCCCGAGGAGCCGCCATGCACCAGCAGCGACTCGCCCGCTTGCAGGCGGCCGCGCTCGAACACGTTGGACCAGACGGTGAAATGGTTTTCCGGCAACACCGCAGCCTGCATCAGCGACAGGCCGTCTGGCAAGGGCAACACCTGCCCCTCGGCGGCTACGACGAATTCGGCATACCCGCCGCCATTGGTCAGGGCGCAAACCGCCTCGCCCACCCGCCAGCCCCGCACATCTTGGCCAATGGCCGCGATGTGGCCAGACACCTCCAGACCCAGGATGGGCGAAGCGCCCGGGGGTGGCGGATAAAGGCCCTGGCGTTGCGCCACCTCTGGGCGGTTGACGCCTGCATAAGCCACCCGGATCAGCACCTCGTGCGCGGCGGGCACAGGCACAGCGGTTTCGGCCATGTGCATCACAGCCGGCGGGCCGCCTTCGCCATGGTCGATGTAGCGCATCGTCTGAGCCATTGCGTTCATGATGGAGAGAGGCGGTTGCCCTGGTCAAATCGTCCTTCATCATAGGCCGAGTGCCCCGCATGCGCTTTGGGCATGGCATCCCCTCTGAATATGGTTTTGCGAATTGTTCGCATTTGCGCTACCATGCATCATGGACGCCTCAGCCTCACAACGCCCCACCATCACGCTCGATCAACTTCCGGCCCGGGTCGTGGCGGTGATTCACCGCATCCGCACCCACACGCCCGACGGGCAAGCCCTTCAGCGCCGCCTGCTGGAGTTGGGATTCGTGCCGGGCGAGCGGGTGCAGGTGCTGCGCCGCATGCTGGCCGGCGGCGGCCCCATGGCCGTGCGCGTGGGTGGCAGCACGTTTGCCATGCGCACCCTGGAATCTGCCCTCATCGAGGTGGTGCCCAGCTGACGTGCGCCCAGGTCGATCAATGCCTGATCGATCCATCCTTTTCCAGACAGATTGACCGATTGACATGGCCGTGAGCGCGAACCATCCCCAAGAGGCGCCCCAAGGCACGCCCCTGATTGCCCTCGTCGGCAATCCCAATTGCGGCAAGACCGCCCTGTTCAACCGCCTGACCGGCGCCCGCCAGAAAGTGGGCAACTACGCCGGCGTGACCGTCGAGCGCAAGGAAGGCCAGTTCAGCACCCCCAGCGGTCAAAGCTGGCGCCTGCTGGATTTGCCCGGTGCCTACAGCCTGCTTCCCGCCACGCCAGATGAAGCCGTCACCCGTGATGTGATCATCGGCGCCCGGCCGGATGAGCAGCCGCCCAAAGCCCTGGTCTGCGTGGTCGATGCCTCCAATTTACGCCTGCACCTGCGCATGGTGCTGGAGTTGCAGACCCTGGGCCTGCCCATGATCCTGGTCCTCAACATGATGGACCAGGCCAGGGACCGCGGGCTGCAGATCGACACGGTCCAGTTGCACAAGGACCTGGGCATTCCCGTGGTCGAATCCGTGGCCGTTCGCCCGGGCGGCACGGATGCCCTGCTGGCCGCGCTCGATGCCTCCGGATGGGCGCACGCCAAGGCCGACCACAGCGGCAAGGCGCGCTCCATCGCGGCCATTGAGGCCATGTCCGTGGAGGCCACCCACCTGCGTGTCCTGGCGCTGCTGGCGCGCTGCGTGCACAACCTGGATGCCACCCCGGCGCACGCCATCACGCAAAAGCTCGACCACTACACCCTGCACCCCGTGTTCGGCCCCATCATCCTGGCCGCCTTGATGTTCCTGGTGTTCCAGGCTGTGTTCAGTTGGGCCGCTGCGCCCATGGACTGGATCGACAGCGGCATGGGCGCCCTCGGCGAGTTGGTCAAGACACACATGACCGAGGGCCCCCTGCGCGGCCTGCTGGTCGATGGCGTGATCGCGGGTGCTGGCGGCGTGCTGGTCTTCCTGCCGCAGATTCTGATTTTGTTCGCCTTCATCCTGGCGCTGGAAGACTCGGGCTACCTGCCTCGCGCGGCCTTCCTGCTGGACCGGATCATGGGCCGCGTCGGCCTGTCGGGGCGCGCCTTCATCCCGCTGCTGTCGAGCTTTGCCTGCGCCATCCCAGGCATCATGGCCACGCGCACCATCGCCGATCCGCGCGACCGCCTGGTCACCATCCTGATCGCGCCCTTGATGACCTGCTCGGCGCGGCTGCCGGTCTATGCGCTGCTGATCTCGGCTTTCATCCCCCGGCAGAGCATCTGGCACATCTTCAACCTGCAAGGGCTGGTGCTGTTCGCGCTCTACCTGGCGGGCATTGTCTCGGCCATGATCGTGGCCTTCGTGCTCAAACGCACCCTGAAGGCGACCGGTCCGCAGGCCTTGCTGATGGCCTTGCCGGACTACCACTGGCCACACATGCGCAACCTGGCGCTGGGCCTGTGGGAGCGCGCCAGCATCTTTGTCAAGCGCGTGGGCGGCATCATCCTGGCGCTCATGATCATCTTGTGGGCGCTGTCGAACTTCCCTGGCGCCCCAGCTGGCTCGCTTGATCCGGCCATCAACTACAGCATCGCCGGCCACATTGGCAAGGCGCTGGAGGTCGTGTTCTCGCCAATCGGCTTCAACTGGCAGATCTGCATCGCACTGGTGCCCGGCATGGCGGCCCGCGAAGTGGCGGTCAGCGCCCTGGGCACGGTCTACGCCATGTCGCAGACCGGCGATGAGCTCTCCAGCGCCCTGACCGCCATGATCAGCCACTCCTGGTCTCTGGCCACGGCCTTGTCGCTCATGACCTGGTATGTGTTCGCACCGCAATGCCTGTCCACCCTGATCGTGACCAAACGCGAGACCAATGGCTGGACGGTGCCGCTGATCATGACGGCCTACATGTTCGCGCTGGCTTATGGCGCGTCGTTTGTGGTGTATCGGCTGGCCCTGCACTGGGGCGGGGCTTGACGCCATGTTGTTGCAACACCTGCCCTGGCAAGAACTCATCACCGGCTTGATCGTGCTGATCGCGCTGGGGTATGTGACGCGTCGCTGGTGGCCGGGCAGCCAAGCGAAGGGCGCCTGTCATGACACGGGGGGCAGCAGCGCTCAAGCCACTTCGGGTGGCGCGTGCGGCAGCGGTGGGTGCGCCGATTGCAGCAGCAAGCCCAGCAGTGCCATCAGCGGCTCAAAAGCCTCGCCTGCGGAGTCCGAAATCCGAATTCACCGTAGCAAACCGCAATGAGCTGTGTCCATCCCCCAAGAACTAGGGGCAGAACGTCGCAAAGGTCACACAAGGTGTCCTTCGCCCCCCGGATGTCGGGGATGTGAAAACAGCGCTGCTCTCATAGACTGCGGCCTCCAGTTCATCAAGCAGTCATTGCTTAACAAACACATGCGTCCATTGTTCGCCATCGCTCCGCTGGCCCTGGCCCTGGCACTGCTGGGTCCATCGCAAGCGTCGACATCGATCTCGTCATGGTCACAAGAACTCCTGGACTGGGTGTTCGACCAACATCAAGCAAGCGGCCAGCCTCTGACAAGCACGGCTCAGACTCAGGCACAGATCAGCGCGGCGTCCACCGACCACTGAACCACCATGCCCCGGCGCGCCAGTGGGACATGCCGCTGGCACAGACGGCCCCGACGGGATACACTGCGGCCTGCTCCGGGGTGTACTGTGCGACCGTCGTGCAGGTGCTGAGATGGACAAGGTCCAAACCCGCTGAACTTGATCCGGCTCATACCGGCGAAAGAAGAGCCGTGCCTATCGACGATGTTTCGCCAGCCCCAACATGGGTGTTGCGCGAGCAAGCGCCGGGTACCCCTCGGAGCAGTGATCACCCACCTGCTGCCTAGGAGCCTGTCATGAACGCACCAGATCCCGCCGTCGCGCTGCAAGCGCTGAGCGAACTCACTCGCCTGACACGTGAGCCCCTGCCCGCGTCCCGCAAGGTCTATGTGCAAGGCAGCCATGAAGGCGTGCAAGTGCCCATGCGCGAGGTGACCTTGACCAATGGCGAGAGCATCACCCTGTATGACTGCTCCGGCCCCTACACCGACCCGAATGTCCAGATCGACGTCACCAAAGGCCTGCCGCCCGTGCGCGAAGCCGCCGTGGTGGCGCGGGGCGACACCGAAACCTACGCCGGCCGCTCCATTCAGGCCGTGGACGACGGCCTCAAGCCCGAGGAGCGCCACGACGAGCGCATGAATGCCCTGCGCCTGGCCGCTGCCGGCCTGCAGCGCACGCCACGCCGCGCCAAGGCCGGCCAGAACGTCACGCAGATGCACTACGCCCGAAAAGGCATCATCACGCCTGAGATGGAGTTCGTGGCCCTGCGCGAGAACCAGCGCCGCGTCGAGCTGGCCGAGGACTGGCGCGACAAATACGGCGTCGATGCCGAACGCGAAACCCGCCTGCGCGGCAACTCGATGGGCGCGGCAATTCCACAGATCATCACGCCCGAGTTCGTTCGCTCCGAGGTCGCCCGTGGCCGGGCCATCATCCCGGCCAACATCAACCACACCGAGCTGGAGCCGATGGCCATCGGCCGCAACTTCCTGGTGAAGATCAACGCCAACATCGGCAACTCGGCCGTGACCTCGTCCATCGAGGAAGAGGTCGAAAAGCTGGTCTGGGCAATCCGCTGGGGCGCCGACAACGTGATGGACTTGTCCACCGGCAAGCACATCCACACCACGCGCGACTGGATCGTGCGCAACAGCCCCGTGCCGATCGGCACCGTGCCCATCTACCAGGCGCTGGAAAAGGTCGGCGGCGTGGCCGAGGACCTGACCTGGGAGATTTACCGCGACACCCTGATCGAGCAGGCCGAGCAGGGCGTGGACTACTTCACCATCCACGCCGGTGTGCGACTGCCCTTCATCCACCTGACGGCCAACCGCCGCACGGGCATCGTCTCGCGCGGAGGCTCCATCCTGGCCAAGTGGTGCATCGCGCACCACAAAGAGAACTTCCTGTACACGCATTTCGAAGACATCTGCGACATCATGAAGGCCTACGACGTGAGCTTCTCGCTGGGCGATGGCCTGCGACCCGGCTCGTTGAGTGATGCCAATGACGAAGCACAGTTTGCCGAATTGAAGACGCTGGGCGAACTCACGCAGATCGCCTGGAAGCACGATGTGCAGACCATGATCGAAGGCCCCGGCCACGTGCCCATGCACCTGATCCAGGCCAACATGGACGAGCAGCTCAAGACCTGCCACGAAGCGCCCTTCTACACCTTGGGCCCGCTGACGATCGACATCGCGCCGGGCTACGACCACATCGCCTCGGCCATCGGTGCCGCGATGATCGGCTGGATGGGCACGGCCATGCTGTGCTACGTGACTCCGAAGGAGCATCTGGGCCTGCCCAACCGCGACGACGTCAAGCAAGGCCTGATCGCCTACAAGATCGCGGCGCACGCGGCCGACGTGGCCAAAGGCCACCCAGGCTCGCGGGCCCGCGACGATGCGCTGTCGCAAGCGCGTTTCGACTTCCGCTGGCAGGACCAGTTCAACCTGGGTCTGGACCCGGAAACCGCCCGCGATTTCCATGACGAGACGCTGCCCAAGGACGCCTCCAAGGTGGCGCACTTCTGCTCGATGTGCGGCCCCAAGTTCTGCTCGATGAAGATCACGCAGGAGGTGCGCGAGTTCGCGGCCAAGCAAGGCATGGCCGAAAGCGAGGCGCTGTCGCAAGGCATGGCCGCCAAGTCGGCCGAGTTCAAGCAAGTCGGTGGTGAGCTCTACATCCCCATCAAGGCCGAGGCGCCGCGAAGCTGAGTCCGGCCTGCGGCTTGAGCAGCACCTTCGTCATCACCATCGTCGTCACGGGCAGGCCATGAAAATCGGCATCGCAGGCGCTGGGCTCATGGGCCGGCTCGCGGCATGGACGCTGGCGCACCAGGGCCACGAGGTGCATGTTTTCGACCCAGCGGCCGGGCCTGCGCCGCTGTTCGATGGCCAAGGCGCGGCCGGCTTCACAGCGGCCGGCATGCTCAGCCCCACGGCAGAGCGCGAGACGGCCGAGCTGGACGTGGCCGAGCGCGGTTGGCACAGCATTGAGCGCTGGGCAGGCATTGCGGCGAAGCTGTCTGCGGCGCCGGCCACCGCCGTGCCTGATGACGCGCCCCTGTTCATCCAGCAAGGCAGCTTGCTGGTGGCCCATGGCGCCGATGTGGGCGCGGCGCGGCGTGTGCTGACGCGCATTGCAGATGGCGATCCACCGCCTGGTGATGACGCCTTGATGGCGACTCGCGCGCCTCAAGCGCTGACGGGCCAGGCTTTGAAAGCGATCGAGCCGGCCTTGCACAGTGTGGGCGGCCCGCTGCACGCCTGGTTGTTGCCTGGCGAAGCCCACATCGACACGGTGCGCACCATGGCGCGCTTGCATGAGGATGCAACGAGCGTGACCTGGCATTGGGGTACATCGGTCATCGACTTGCGACCGGGGCAGCTACGCCTGGGCGAGGCTCGAACTGGCGCAACGAGCCAAGCGCCCAGCCAGGCCATGGAACAAGCCGCCTTGTCCTTCGACTGGGTGTTCGACACCCGCGGCGTGGGCGCCAAAGATGCCTGCGCCGTGCGGGGTGTGCGCGGCGAGATGGTGTGGCTGCACGCCCCCGGTATCAGCCTGCACCGGCCGGTGCGCCTGCTTCATCCGCGCCACCGCGTCTACATCGTGCCGCGCCCGGGCGATGTGATCCTGGTCGGCGCCAGCGAGATCGAAAGCGGAGACCGCTCGCCCATGTCCTTGCGCAGCGCAGTCGAGCTGATGGCCGCCGCCCACAGCGTGCTGCCCGACCTGGCTGAGGCGCGCATTCTGCGGCTGGACGTGAACCTGCGCCCCGCCCTGCCTGACCACCGGCCGCAGTGCCATGTCGAGGCAGGCTTGGTGCGGCTCAATGGCCTGTACCGCCATGGCTGGCTGCTGGCCCCGTCATTGCTGGACGAGGCCCTTCGTCAGGCCCGCCTCACGGCTTGAGCCGCCACCTTCCAATCGCAGCTGTCGTCGTCACCATGAGCGAGTCACTCTCCATCACCGTCCACACTGACCAAGGCCCCGTGAGCGTGCCAGCCGGCACCACCGTGGCCGCCTTGCTGGACCAACTGCCCGGCCTGCGCATCGAGGCTGTGGCCACCGCCGTCAATGGCGATTTCGTGGCGCGCCATCAGCGCACATCCCGGGTGCTCGCCAATGGCGACACCTTGCTGTGTTTTGCCCCCATCACCGGCGGATAAGGAGACCTGACATGACCGACACCTGGCGCATCGGCCAGACCGAGCTGAGCAGCCGCTTCCTGCTGGGCACGGCGCAGTACGCCTCCCCCGCTGTCTTGCAACAGGCCATCGAGGCTTCTGGCAGCCAAGTACTCACTCTGGGCCTCAAGCGCACCCTGGCCGTGCCAGGCGGGGGCGACAACGGCTTCGTGCAAATCATCCGCGACACGGCCCGTGCGCAAGGCGCCCACCTGCTGCCCAACACCGCTGGCTGCCGCAGCGCGCGCGAAGCCATCACCCTGGCGCACATGGCGCGCGAGTTGCTCGACACGAATTGGCTCAAGCTCGAAGTGGTGGGCGACGAGCAGACCTTGCAGCCCGACCCTTTCGAACTGGTGGAGGCCGCGCGCCAACTGGTCAGGGATGGCTTCGAGGTGCTGCCCTATTGCACCGACGACCTGGTCACCTGCCAGCGCCTGGTGGACGCTGGCTGCCAGGTCCTCATGCCCTGGGCCGCGCCCATCGGTTCGGGCCTGGGCCTGCTCAACCCCTGGGCCTTGCGCACCTTGCGCGCGCGCCTGCCAAACGCCACGCTCATCGTCGATGCGGGCCTGGGCGCGCCCTCGCACGCCACCGCCGCGATGGAGCTGGGGATGGACGCGGTGCTGCTCAACTCGGCCGTCTCACAATCGGGTCAGCCAGTGCAGATGGCGCGCGCCTTCCGCCATGCCATCGAGGCTGGTCGCCTGGGCTTCAAGGCCGGGCTCATGCCCACCAGTGATGTGGCGATTGCCACCACGCCGGTGGGCGGCCAGCCTTTCGTGTTGATCTGATCTGCGCCCATCGAACGCATGAACGATTCGAGCACCACGCCAAACCGGCCGCCCGTCGTCTGGAGCATCGCCGGCCTGGACACCGCCGGTGGCGCGGGCCTGAGCGCCGACCAGCGCGCAGCCGATGCCCTGGGCGTGCACCTGTGCCCCGTCGTCGCCGCCATCACGGCGCAACACTCGCTGGGCGTGGACGCCGTCTTCCCTGTGGCCCCAGACGCCCTGCAAGCGCAGCTTCATGCCTTGTCTGGCGACCTCACGCCGCGTGCCATCAAGACTGGGCTGCTGGGCAGCGTGCAGGCTGTGAAGTTGGTGGCGCACTGGGTGGATCAGCTGCGCGCCAGCACACCGGATGGCATCGATCCGCATCGCCACCTGGCGCTGGTGGTGGACCCCGTGCTGGGCGCCAGCCAAGGCGGCGCGGCCTTCAGCAGCGAAGCCATCCTGGCCGCTTACCGCGAGCACCTGCTGCCACGCGCCACGCTGATCACGCCGAATCGGCAAGAAGCTCTGCGCCTGTTGGGTCGAGGCTTCTCCCCCATGCCCGGCGACGAAGCGAACCAGCACCACGGGCACCATGACAGCCCGCTGCACGACATCCCCGCCCTGGCGCAGGCCCTGCATGCCGCAGGCGCCCGCGCCGTCATGATCACTGGGGGCGATGCCGGCCGCCAAGCCATCGATCGCAGCCACAGCCTGGACTGGCTCTCCACACCGCACGCCAGCGGCTGGCTGTGCGCACCACGGGTGGCCACGCCTCACACCCACGGCACCGGCTGCACCCTGGCCAGCGGCATCGCCTCGGCCCTGGCTTTGGGCCATGTCGAGGCCGATGCCTGCGTGCTGGGCAAGATGCTGACCCACCATGCCCTGATGCATGGGCATGCTGCCGGCCAAGGACATGGCCCCGTGATGGCGCGGGCAGGCTTTGCTGCAGGTCAGGCCCATGGCGGCGCCCCGCTGCCCTGGCTGGGCCTGGGCGTCGAGTTGCCCTGGGCCCTGGATGGCGAGCCAGGCTTCCTGCCCTTCACGCCGCCAGTAGACGGGCTCTACGGCATCGTGGGCACGTCCGACCTGATTGAAGGCGGCCTGCAAGCCGGCCTGCGTTGCCTGCAACTGCGCCACAAGGCCAGCGAAGGCCTGGGGCTGCACCTGGCGCGCAGCATCACGCTGTCAGCGCAGGCGGGCGCATCGCTGTTCATCAACGACCACTGGCAGGCTGCGCTGGAACAGGCGCTACCCGCATCATCCGCGCCCGGCTATCGGCTCGGCCTGCACCTGGGCCAGGAAGATCTTCTGGCCATGGACGCCAGTGACCTGGCGCAACTTCGCGCCGCGCAGGGCCAGGTGATGCTGGGCCTGAGCTCGCACAGCCTGTGGGAGCTGGCACGCGCGGCCGGCATGCAGGCCAGCTACCTGGCATGCGGGCCGGTGCTGCCCACCACCACCAAGGACATGCCTTGGCATCCTCAAGGTGAGGACAACCTGCGTTGGTGGGTGGCGCAAAGCCCCGTGCCGGTGGTGGCCATCGGCGGGCTGTTGGCGCCTGAGCAAGTCACGCGCTTTGCGGCCTGCGGGGCGGCTGCGCTGTGCGTGGTCCGGGGACTGGGCCAGACGCCTCAGGCAATGCTTCGCCAGGTGCCCATCATGCGAGCGGCAGTCGCCAGCGGCCGCCATGGCTGGTCTACCGCGTCAAGATCGGCCGCCATGGGCGAGACCTCATCGCCCTGGCCGCATCCGGTGCTGTGAACGCCATCGGCCCTCACCTGCCCGGCAATTTCACCTGAGACAGGGCACGGCCGCGATCAGCCTGATCAAAATGCTCGTCCACGAAGCGCTTGATCTGCGCCTCACGGTCGATGTCGGACAGATTGGCCAAGCTGGCCAATCGGCTCCATTCGGCGCGGGCGGCCTGCATGCCCTGGTCGAACTCGGCCTGATCGGCCTCGGCCTTGTCCAGTTGCTGGGCCACCTCGGCGCCATAGCGCGCCACGCGATCGGCGTGCACAGCAGAGGCCTCGTCCTTGGCCGACATCGCAGCCGCCAAAGGCTCGCTGCCTCGCCGGGCGACCAAAGCCTGACTGGCCTCCAGTTGCGCATACATGCCCAGCAACTCCTTGTCTTCCTCTTCGAAGAAGGCTTTCGTCCAGGCCGCCCCCATCAGCTTCTCGCGGACCTGCCGCTGCTCCTGCAGGGCGGGCATCCAGGTCCGGCGATCGGCGGGATCGGCCACATGGGTGAAGGCATGTTGACGCCAAGCCTGGTATTGGTCGAAGACCTGCATGATGCGGCCGGTCAGCGCCTCGCCATTGATGCGGCGAGACTCATCCTCCGTGAGCGCCCGCGCCTCGCCCGGCGTGAGTTCGCCCAGGCCGTGGAAGTAATACTCGAAGCGGGCGCGCAGCACGGAGCACGGCGCCAACTGGCTGCCCTTGAGCACGCACCAGTCGCCCGCCACCGGCGCGCCCCCAGCGCGTGACCGCGCCTGCAACAAGCCGCGCAACTGCGCCAGCGTACGAGGCGCCGCGTTCGCCTTGACAGGCACCGAAGCAGACAACTGAACCTGGGACAGGGCAGAGCGCGCCGCCGGGTCTTCCTCACCGGGGATGGTGGAAAGGTGGCTGACGCAGGACTGCACGCCCCACACCGTGGCCGCGATCACCACGACGATGGCCAGGCCCAGCCGCCATGCGGGCTTTCTCAAGCCGCCTCCGGCGTCGGGGGTCGGTTGAGCGTGATCCACAAGCGTCTTGTTGTCCATCGTGCGACCCCCGGCCCTTTCAAAGCTCGCCGTCGGTGAGCCACTGGCGCAAGGTCCGGACCATGTCCAAGTCGTGGTGCAGCCAGGCGTTGTGGCGGTACTCGTTGAAGTAGGCCTCCTCGGGTGGCAAGGCCTGCGTGCTCTCGTAGACAAAGCGCAGCACCATCTGGCCTGCCTGGGGCTCTTCGATGCGGATGGTGAGCCGGATCGGGGTGGTGTCGCCGTGGGCCTCTGGCGTGAAAACGACCTGGTCGGGCGCCTGGCAGGCCACCTCATCTTTCATGATGTGGGCGCCGAACTCGATGGTGCGCGCCAGCACGCCGGGGCTGGTTTCGGTCACGGTGCAGGCGTCCGGGCCCATCGGGAAGCGCCCTGGCACCCGCACCCGCAGCATCAAACCCTGCCAGAGTTGCTCGCGGGTGAAGGTGGGCACCACGGTCTGAATGCTCTGCGCGGGCGAATTGATTTCAATGAGGTGTTCGAAACGCATGGCGCGAGCTTACCTGCTCGATCGGCGCTTTGGCCTACACTTGGCCGTTGACCGCCTTGTGTCTTACCCGCGTATCCGCACCACCCAAGCCCGCCATGTCTGAATGCACCACCCCGACCCCGCAACCGGTTCAATGGTTGCCCAAGGCCGCGCCCAATGCCCATGGCTGCGGCGGCGATTGCACCGTGGAGGACGAGGCCCAGGCCCGCTGGCCGCGTGCCCAGATCCTCGATCTGTTCAACCTGCCCTTCAATGACCTGCTCTGGCGTGCCCAGCAAGTGCACCGTCAGCACTGGGACGCCAACGAGGTCGAGCACGCCACCTTGCTGTCGGTCAAGACCGGCGGCTGTGAAGAAGATTGCGGCTACTGCCCCCAGGCCGCCCGCTACGACACCGGTGTCGAAGCCAGCAAGCTGATGTCGCCCGAGCAGGTGCGCGAGGCTGTGGTCGCGGCCAAGGCCGCCGGCGCCAGCCGTTTCTGCATGGGCGCCGCCTGGCGCGCCCCCAAGGACCGCGACATCGAAAAGGTCGCCACCCTGATCGGCGTGATCAAGGAAGAAGGCCTGGAGGCCTGCTGCACCTTGGGCATGCTCACCGCGCCTCAGGCCGAATCGCTCAAGAACGCCGGCCTGGATTACTACAACCACAACCTGGACACCGCGCCCGAGCTCTACGGCAGCATCATCACCACGCGTGACCAGCAAGATCGCCTCGACACCCTGGGCCACGTGCGCAGCGCCAACATCAAGGTGTGCAGCGGCGGCATCGTCGGCATGGGCGAGACGCGCGAAGGCCGCGCCGGCCTGATCGCCCAACTGGCCAACCTGCCCGTCTACCCCGAGTCCGTGCCCATCAATGACCTGGTGCGCGTCGAAGGCACCCCCCTGGCCGACACCCCGCCGCTGGACCCGCTGGAGTTCGTGCGCACCATCGCGGTGGCACGCATCACGATGCCGACGGCCCGTGTGCGCTTGTCCGCCGGCCGTCAGCAGATGAGCGAGGCGGTGCAGGCGATGTGCTTCCTGGCGGGCGCCAACTCCATCTTCTACGGCGACAAGCTGTTGACCACTGGCAACCCGGAAGTCGAGCGCGACCGCCAGTTGATGGCCAAGCTGGGTCTGCGCAGCGGCAAAGCGGTGACAGCACGTGTGACATCCCTTTGAGCCGATTTTTCCTCGACAACAAGGATCACATGTCCCGCTCACCCAGTTCTCTACGCAATTGAACCAGGCGATCAAAATCCTGGGCATTGAGGTTGTAGCTGCCCAATGCCATGACGATGTTGCGTTTGTAATCACTGCTGACGCCAACTTGTGAGGCCAGTTGAAACAACAGGCTCTTCACGGCTGGCGTTCTGAGTCCAGCCTGCAAAGAGGCATAGACAGCGGCGGTACTGACGGCAGGATCGGCATCGTTCAGTGCCTCGACAATGACCCCTTCGACCGCCGCACCCTCGCTCCATCGGGCCACAGAGCCGACAGCGGCCGCGCGGATCGAGGCGGTAGGGCTCCTGGCCAGCTCGCTTAGCCGGGACACCACGGCGCTTGTTTCTTGCGGCGGGCGAGCCGCGCCGGGACTCATGCCGGCGATTAACTGCTCCAGCGCATTGGCATCTGCTTCCTTGTCCAAAGCAGAAATAAGCTGTCTCCGGGTTCCGGGATCAAGGCGAGCCTGATCGATATTGGTCAGAATTCGAAAACCATCCGTTCGTTTGGCAGGATCCGAGGACATGACCAATCCATCTGCAAATGCCTTGACATCGGGTGTATTGGCTTGAATTAATAAATTCAGCAAATTGGTTTTTATTTGAGGATCATGGGTCGTCTCGAACCGTTTGATCAAGTCCTGCCGCAAATTGGCATTTCTTTTGACGACCTCCTGCAACGCACTGTATTGCTGCGCGGTCTGATTTTGAGGCTCCAACGCCCGCTGAATGAATTCAGCTTGACCCAATGATGCTGGAGGTATTTTTTCAGACGGTCCAGAATTTCCGGGCGATGCGTCCTTTGTGATGACAGCAACCGGCATGGCTGGGAAATTATTGGTGACAAGGCAGTCACGGGGTAATTGCGCCTTGTCTGGCTGGGTGCACAAGCCTGCCAAATATCCGGTGACCAGGGCACCTGCGAGCCAAGTCCAAAACATCCATGGCTGATCGGATCGCATGGGAGACCAGGCACGGTTGAATCGGACGTTGCTCACAGGTGGTTCCTCAACTCAAGGCTTAGTAGCGGTAGAACATGGGCGCCGAAGCCCCACCTTCCCAAATCAGATCGACGGATTGGACAACACCGTTGCCCGGGTTAGGCCACAGATCATAGGACGTCGTGGCACTGGTGCAGACGCGAGAATTGGTTTGCGCACCATTTTGCTGCGTGACCCTGACCACCACGCATTTCCCGTCTCCAGAGATTTTATCCTGAACACCACCGTAAATGTGGCAACTACCACCCAGACAATCGTAGTTGAGATAGCTGATGCTGCCATATCCCCAACTGTTATTCACCGTCAAGGCGACAACACCGGCAGAAGCGGATGTGGCAGACAATGCGGCGAGCGCGGCCGCCAAAGCGCCGATCAAACGAGCAATTTTCATGATGATTCCCGAAATTAAATGATTGAAATAAGGTCAAGTCACATCCCTGTCGACCGACCTTGCGAATGACTGCCGCGGGATCCTTCATTGAGCGAGGATCGCCTGGCCATCAATGAATTCAAAGGTTGAATTCACAACAACATGCTAAATCGATGGCCCTGTTGAAGCAATTCATTTTGAAAGGGCTGTTGCAAAGTCACCGCACACCCCTTTCGCATCAGCAAGCACGAGGCGTGGTCCGCCATGATGTTCCGCGGCATGCAGCGCTGCCATAATCACCAGCTCACGACGCAGATCACCACAGACTCATGGCTGTCCTCACTACCACCCAATCCAGCCGGCAGCACGTGTCCGCCAAGGTCCGTGCGCTCATGGCCAGGCATGGCATCGACGAGAACCGCCAGCAACTGACCACGCTGATGGGGATCATGGACGCCAGCTACTCGCAGGTCTACCGCAAGATCAGCGGCCGCAGTTCCTGGCTGGAAGAAGACCTGCAGCGCATCGCCGAGCACTTCAAGGAGACCCTGGGCACCTTGTTCCGCGACGAGGCCGATGACCAGGTGGCCGTGCCCTCCGATCCGCTGGTCTGGCAGGCCGCCAAGGTGAACATGGCTGGCACTTGGCTCGATTGCGAAGTCTCGCTCGACAAGGACGCCCAGGCGCCGGCCGCTTTGATGCTGGTCAATACGCCGGAAGGTCAGCGCGTGGAGCCAGCCAACACCCTGACGGGCGGCGGCAACCTCATTGGGCCGGTACGCCACCTCAAGCTGGACCTCAAGCGCATGCCCCAGGGCGGCGTGGCCGTGCTTGATGACGACCCCGATGTGGCCGATTCCATCGTGGACAACCTCCAGGTGCGGGGCATGGACGCCCAAGCCTTCCACACCAAGGCCGAGCTTCAGGCCTCGGCCAGACGCTTTGACACCTACATCCTGGACTGGTACAGCAGCGACACCAGCACCACAGCCGACCTGGTGCAGCACCTGCGCGCGCGCCATGCGCCCAAAGCCACCATCGTCATTCTGACGGGCCAGATCCAGCGCGACCAGGCCGAATCCGACCTGGCCCAGCTCATCCACACCCACGGCGTGATGGTCGAGCTCAAGCCCATGCGCCTGGACCTGCTGCTGGCCAAGATCGAACACACGCGACAGACCTCCTGACGGCAATCAGGCCCCAGGACCATGATCGACATCGACACGCGCCCAGTCAAGGGCCAGGACCCCTGGGTCTACGCACGCAAATTGTTCGTGCGGCTGCTGCTGGTGGGGGCGACCGCCATGGTCGTGATCGGCTACAGCGAGTACCGCCAGGGGCTGTCCACGCCCTTTGACAAGGTGATGCTGCCCATCCTGGCCACCGTGACACTCGCCGCAGCCTGGGTCATTGCGCGGAGCCGGCATCTGATGATGCGCGCCTTGGCCGTCAATGCCGGCCTGCTCATCTTTTACTACGAAGGCATCCTGTTCCAGGGCGTGCAGTCCAGTGATCCGATCAGCATCTACTCCCTGGCCTCGATCGCACAATTCTTGCCCGGGCTCTATATCGCCCTGTTTGTGTTCCTCAACCGGCGGGCAGCGTTGGTCAGCTGGGTGATCTACGGCACCGTGGTGGCGCAGTTCGCCTACGGGGTTTACCTCTCCGATGGCAGCCCCAATGCCGCGCTCCAGCATCAGGTGTTCGGCGCCATCCTGGCCTCCCACCCCTGCTGCATCCTGGTGCTCAGTTTCATGACCCACTTGCGCCGCATGATCGAAGAGGCCAAGCATGAATCCCTCGCGGCCAAGGAGCGCTTCTTGGCCGTGGTCTCGCACGAAGTCCGCTCGCCTTTGCAGACCATCGTCACCTCGCTGGAGTTGGTCGAGAAGGCGCCGCAGGGCCCACTGATGGAGCGATCGGTCCGCCGCATCATGGGTGCGGCCACCATGCTGGAGACGCAGATCCGTGACCTCACCGCCTTCACCCGGCTGGAGCTCACACCCGAACTCCACATCACCGAGATCGACCTGCAGGCCCTGATCCTGGCCATCGAGCAGACCCAGCAGTTCAACGCCCAGCCCAAGAACCTGTCCTTGACGCTCGACCTGCCCGAGTGCCCACTGACGGTGCTGGCTGATGGCCCACGCCTGCGCCAGATCATCGACAACCTGGTGAGCAATGCACTGAAGTACACCACCTCGGGCGGGGTGACGATTGGGCTGCGGCAGGAGGCCGATGGCCTCATCCACTGCTGGGTGCAGGACACGGGCCGCGGCATCGCGCCCGACCAGGTGCTCCGCATCTTCGAGCCCTTCGTGCGCATCAAGGCCCACCCACAGGAGCGCATCGAAGGCTCGGGGCTGGGCCTGGCCGTGGTGCGCCAGCTCATGGGCCTGATGAAAGGCCAGCTCCAGGTCGACAGCCTGCTCGGCCAGGGCACCACCATGCACCTGCGCCTGCCGCTGCCCATGGTCTCCAGCATGCAAGACTGCGAGCACCTGGCAAGACCGACCAGCGTGCTCGTGGTCGATGACGACGCCGACATCCTCCAGAGCATCACCGACCTGCTCAAGGCCTGGGGCGTGAAAGAAGTGATCGAGTGCCCCGATGGCCTGAGTGCCCGGCAGATGCTGCAATCGCGGCCGGTGGATGTGGCGCTGATCGACCTGCAACTGCCCGGGGCCAGCGGCTATGAAGTGGCCAGATCGACCCGCCAGGCCGGGCCGAATATCGGCATACCGCTGATCGCCATGAGCGCGATCATGCTGGACAAGGGCACCTCGGGCGCCTGCGCTTTCACTGGCTACCTGCCCAAACCGGTAGGGCGGCAGGCCCTCGTGCAGGCCATCGTCAAGGTGCGCAGCAAGGCCTCGGAAAAACCTGCTTGAGCGCGTGAGCGTCCCTCAACGCGTCTTGGGCACCCAGGCCCAGACCATTTGGCAGGCGATGGGTGCCTGCCCCGAGGCATCGGTGATGTTCACCGGCACGGTCACCTCGCCCTTGTCCTGCGTGAGGATCTGCTGAACCTGCTCGGCGCTCAACTGGGCCACGGCCTTCATGTCGCCTTGGGCCCGCTTGAGGTAATCGACGTGCATGCTCTTGATCAAGGGCAGCTTGTCATCCGGCAGGTTCATGCCCACGCAAAAGCCGGTGGCCGTCTCGGCCAGCAAAGCCATGGCCGCCGCGTGCACCCCCTTGATGTGGTTCTGCACCTTGCGGCGGTTGCGGATGTGCACCACCACGCGCTGGCTGGAGACCTCCTCGAAGTGCAGGCTGGCTGTGCCCACCATCGGCACGATCTGGCCCAGCACGAAACTCATCAAACCGGGGCGCAAGACCTGCGGCAGGCCGCTGAGTTTGGCTAACTGACGGCTGAGCTGGTTAGGGCGGGTGGTCATCATGACAAGGGGTTTTCCTGAAGAACAAGGCTGCATGGTAATCAGACTGGCGGCAAGAGTTCACGCCACCACGCGAATCAGTGGGCCGAAGGATGCGGCCAGCTTGATGGCTGTCGCAATCGAATCCCTGGCCCCGGGGATCATTCCATGACAATGCGGCCTGAAGTCGTGAAAAAACATGAGCCGTAGGAGACAAGCATGACCATCGAGCACGTGGACGTCCTGATCGTGGGCGCAGGGTTATCGGGCATCGGCGCCGGGGTTCACCTGCGTGAGATGTGCCCGGATCGCAGCTTTGCCATCCTCGAAGGACGCGAGTCCATCGGCGGCACCTGGGACCTGTTCCGCTACCCCGGCATCCGCTCGGACTCGGACATGTACACCCTGGGTTACGCCTTCAAGCCCTGGACCAGCCCCAAGGCGATTGCCGATGGCCCCGCCATCCTCCGGTACATCCAGGAAACCGCGCGCGAACACGACTTGACGCGCCACATCCGCCTGAGCCACCGCGTCAAGCGCGCGTCGTGGTCCAGCCAGGATGCCCGCTGGACGGTCGAGATCGAGCGCGGCCCGAACCGCGAGCCGGTCATGATGACTTGCCTGTTCTACTTCGCGTGCAGCGGCTACTACAACTACGACAAGGGGTACACGCCCGACTTCCCCGGCATCGAGCGCTTCAAGGGCCGCGTGGTGCATCCGCAGCATTGGCCGAGCGATCTGGACTACGCCGGCCAGCGCGTGGTGGTAATTGGCAGTGGTGCCACGGCCGTGACCTTGGTGCCTTCGATGACGCCCACGGCCGCCCACGTGACCATGTTGCAGCGCTCCCCCACCTACGTGATGGCCCTGCCGGGTTCGGACAAGATCGCCAATGGCCTGCGGCGCGTGCTGCCAGGCAAGGTGGCCTACGGGATCACGCGCTGGAAGAACGTACTGCTGGGCATGTTCTTCTTTGGCATGTCCAAGCGCCGCCCAGAGGCGGTCAAGAAAGCCATTGTGGGTGGCGTCCAGCGCGCCCTGGGGCCAGATTTCGACGTGGGCAAGCACTTCACGCCCAGCTACAAGCCCTGGGACCAGCGCGTGTGCATCGTGCCCGATGGCGATCTGTTTCGTGCCATCCGCAAAGGCCGGGCGTCCGTGGTCACCGACCACATCGAGTCATTCACTGAGCACGGCATCAAGCTGCGCTCGGGCCAGGAGCTGCCAGCGGATCTGGTCGTCACGGCCACCGGCCTGAACCTGATCGCCATGGGCGGCGTAGAGATGGTGGTTGATGGCCAGCCTTTGGTCATGAGCCAGCGCATGAGCTACAAGGGCATGATGCTCTCAAGCGTGCCCAACATGGCTTACGTGGTGGGCTACACCAATGCCTCATGGACGCTCAAGGGCGACCTGACCTGCCAGTACGTCTGCCGCCTGCTCAACCACATGCGCCGCACCGGCCTCAAGCAATGCGTGCCTATCTTGAGCGACCCCACGGTCCGGGAGGAGAACTGGATCGACTTCACCTCGGGCTACATCCAGCGCTCGATCGATCATTTCCCCAAGCAGGGCAACAAGAAGCCCTGGAAGCTTCACCAGAACTACGCGCGGGACATCCTGACCCTGCGCTGGGGCAATGTGGCCGATGGCACGATGACGTTCTCCAAGCAGTCCTGAGCCTGCCCGATCAAGCCGCGTTCACGCCGCGTTCAAAGCGGCCAGCCGGGCCTTGAGCTCGGTGTTCTCGGCCGTGAGTTCAGCGATGGTCTGACGCAGGCTGGCGATCAGCATGTCGGTGGGCGGCGCCTTGCTTTTGACACCGTCTTCACCTTCCTCCGACGTTGCGGCGGCCAATGCGGGCTTGGCCGCCGACTTGGCCTCGCGCACCTGGCGGGCCGCCTGCTGCAACTGCTTCTTGCCACCTGCCACGGCGGCTTCCTGCTGTTCGACCGGGAGCGAGGCCACGGCCGCCGCTGCGTTGATGGACACCTCGCCTGCTTTGACCGCCGCCACCAGCGCGGGCGCGGCCGTCTTCTGGATCTTTTCGATCTGGCTGACCGTGGCGCTGCTGATGCGGGCCGCGCGGGCGATGGCTTCGCGGCTGTTCAACGACTCTGGCGCAGGCTGCGTCACGGGCATGGCAGGCATGTCCGCATCGTCGTGAAAAGGCGATGAGGCCGCCGCCTCTGTCGCTGGAGAGGACGGCTGCGACGCCGTGCGCTCGGCCAGGATGTCCTTCTTGCGCAAGGCCAGCACGCCACGCTGGAAGTCCGACACGCTGCGCCGCCCCAGGTGCTGGTCGATCATCCACAGGTGCACATCGGCCATGGACTGAAAGCGCGTGTTCTGCACGGTGTTGAAAGGGATGCCGTGCTTCTGGCAGATGCCGTATCGATTGTGGCCATCGACCAGCACATCGCCCCACAGCACCAGGGCATCGCGGCAACCTTCGGCCAGGATGCTGCGCTCCAGGGCATCGTGCTCTTCAGGGGTCAGCGGGTCGATGTAGACACGCAGTTCTTCGTTCACCGTGAGGGTCATGGC
>CANBUA010000026.1 GCA_947372535.1 Burkholderiales bacterium | reverse complement strand
TTGAGGATGTCGACCCGGACATTGGCGGCGCCGCCATCGAGGCTGTAGGAGCCGTAGCCTTTGCCGTCGCTGCCCATGTTCACCTTGCTGCCCTCGACGCGCACCGTGTGGCCCACCAGCGAGGTGCCTTGCAGCAACTGCATTTGGGTCATGTTGCTGCCCATGTTCGTCATGGTCGTGTTGAGCTTGTCGATGCCCGTGACGGTGTTGATCTGCGCCATCTGGCTGGTGACTTGCGCGTTGTCCATGGGGTTCAGCGGATCCTGGTTCTGCATCTGCGTGACCAGCAACTTGAGGAACCGGTCGGACGCCTCGTTGGCCGTGCTCGTCGCCGTTTTGGTTGAACTCGACGTCGCGCTGCTGGCGACGTTGTTGGTGGTGTTGGAGGTCGTGGTCATGGTGGAGGTCCTTTTCAGCTGCCTTGACCCATCTGGAGGGTCTTCATCAAGAGGGTCTTGGCGGTATTCATCACTTCGACGTTGTTCTGGTACGAGCGCGAGGCCGAGATCATGTTGACCATCTCTTCGACCGGGTTGACGTTGCTGTAGGTCACATATCCTTCGGCGTCGGCCTGCGGGTGCTTGGGGTCATGCACGCGCCGGCCGGGGGTGTTGTCTTCGCTGACTTTGGAGACCTCCACGCCGGCCGTGCCCACATCCCCCATGGGCACCGTGGTGAAGGTGACGTGGCGCGCCTTGTAGGCGCTGCGGTCGGGACCTGCGACGGTGTCGGCATTGGCCAGGTTGGAGGCCACCACGTTGAGGCGCTGCGACTGGGCACTGACCGCCGAGCCGGAGACGTTGAAGATCTTGAACATCGACATGGCTCAACTCCTTCACTGACCAGTGATGGCCGTGTTGAGGGTTTTGACCTGGCCGTTGATGAAACGCAAAGTGGCTTCATAGCGGATGGTGTTGTCGGCGAAGCTGGCACGCTCGCGGTCCATGTCGACGGTGTTGCTGTCCATGCTGGTCATCGCCGCGTTGGCGTAGCCCAATTCGGGCGAGGCGCCCGCGCCGCCCGCCTGTCCGTTGATGTCCATGTGGCCCGCAGCGGTGGATGCCAGCACCATGTGGCTCGGTGCCAGCGGAGATTGCGCACTCGAGCCCACACCGGTTGCCTGACGCAGCGCGGTGGAGAAATCGAAGTCCTTGGCGCTGTAGCCAGGGGTGTCCGCATTGGCGATGTTGCTGGCGATGAGCCGCTGGCGTTCTGAACGCAGGTTCAGGGCCTGGGACTGGAAATCAAGACTGTCCGTGAGTCGGTTCAGCATGGGCGTCACCTCGAAATAAGCGCCTTTTGACGGGCATGCCGCCAATGTGATCCGGGAAGGGGCAGAACATGAGCCGGAATAAGCGGCTTAAGTTGGCTCATTTCGTGGGGACAGGAAGGGCGCTCACTTTTAGAGTCAAACCCATCATGCAGACGAACCCCCTCCTCATCAGCACCCGGCGCGGCGACCCTCGGCACACGCTGTCGGACGGCTCGGTCGGGGACATCCCTTTGACCGTCGGCAACCTCACGGTCGGCTTGATGTGGTGGATGCTCTGGGTGGCCGTCTGCGTTCTGGCGGTGATGATTTCTCCGCCGAAGAATGCCCGCGCACAGTCAGTCGCCTGGGCCACGCCTTCTTCGGCCTCTGCCACAGCAGGCGGTGCGGCCAATGCGCCGGCACCTGCCGAGGCCCCCGTGCCGCCCGCCCTGGGCAACATCCGGGCCGAGCTGGTGAACATGCTGCGGGGCCGCTCCGAACAACTGGACCAGGAGGAAGGCGCGCCCAAAGGCGCCCGTCCTCGTGTGGAGATCATCCTGGGTCAGCTTGACCCGCGGCTCAAGCTCGCACCATGCGAAAAAATCAACGCCTACATGCCCGAGGGCAGCCGCCTGTGGGGTCGCACCCGCGTGGGTCTGCGTTGCGAACAGGGCGCCGTGCGCTGGAATGTGTACTGGCCTGTCACCGTGAAGGTATGGGGGCCTGCCGTGGTGGCCGTCGTGCCGCTCAAGCCGGGTTCCTTGATGTCTGCCGCTGACTTGCGTGTGGCCGAGATCGACCTGGCCGAGTCTTCATCGCCCGCCATCCTCAAGGCGGAAGACGTGATTGGCCGCTCGGTGCTGCGTACCATTGAACCGGGCCAGGGCCTGCGTCAGGACGATGTGCGCATGCGCCGCTGGTTCGCCGCCGGCGAGCCGGTGCACCTGACGGTCAAGGGCGATGGCTTTGCCGTGGCCTCCGACGGCACGGCGCTGTCGCATGGCATCGAAGGGCAGTGCGCCCGGATCCGAATGGACAATGGCCGCGTGCTCTGCGGCAAACCGGTCGGTGAACGCCTCGCGGAGATTACACTTTGAAACGATTTGCCCCTCAGGAACCCCCCTTCTTCGAGGGGTCTCAGGCGTTTGAGTCTAAAGTCGGCGGCGACTCACGTCGATATGTGAGTCATACCCGGCAAACGGGACTTAGGAGTTCATCATGAAGATTGGTAATCCCGCAGACAAGCCCAACGGCTTGGGCAGTCCCACCCCGGCTGGCAGTGCGAAAACAGAAGCAGCCAAGGGCGGCACCGCCACCCACGGCGCCTCGCGCCCCGACAGCCTGGAAGATGGCGTCGAAGCCAGCGCCAAGGTCACCCTGTCGACCCTGGCAGGCAACCTCCTGGGCGGCGCGGACCCGGCGTTCAACGCCAGCAAGGTCAACAGCGTCAAGGCCTCGATCGACAACGGCACCTATGAAGTCCACCCGGAAGTCATCGCCGACAAGTTGATCGCCAACGCCAAAGAGCTGCTGGTCCGCGACCAGTCCTGATCAGGGGCATCACTGATGCCTGAATCGGCCCACGCCTTGCTCGATGCGCCCGCCCATGTGCGGGCCATTGAAGCCTGCCTGGACGGGTTGGACGCCGCTTTGCGAGGGCCGGACCCACGTGCCATCGATGTGGCCGCCAGTGCCTTGCAGAAAACGCTGGCCGGTGCCATGGCCGCTTTTCACCATGCGAATGCCGAAGGACATCCGCCCATGGCGCCCGATCTGGTGAACCGCCTGGTGCTGGCCCAATCGCGTGTCACGGCCTTGCAGCCGGTGCTGCAACGTGCCATCGCGTCCTTTGAACGCACCCTAGGGGTCCTGCTGACCGTCGATCCGCGCGACGAGCAAGCCACTTACCTGTCCTTGGGCGCCAAAGTCGGCGCCTCACGCGCTGGCGTGTCTTACAAGGGCTGAGGCGGGGTCTCGTTCAGTCGACCGCTTGGTCGGCTTCCTGCACGCCCTCGATCACCATCTGCACCCGTTGACGCCCCTGGAATTCATCCAGTGAGAGGCGGTACGCCAGGCGTGGGCGGCCCAGCAGGGGCTCGGCCCGTCCGAACCAGATGCCCTCACGCGCCTGCCCGCCCACGCGCAAGCTCAGCTTGAGGTGGCGCTCGCCCACCAGGCGTTGGTTGATCACCTCCACATCGTCCTGGAAGAGCGGCGCTTCGAAGCCGGGGCCCCATACGCTCTGGTCCAGCAGCTGCGCCACCTCGGTGGTGTACCACTGGGCGTCCAGCGGGCCGTCGGTGGCCAGGCGGCGCTGCAGCAAGTCGGCATCCAAGCCGGCTTCGGCGATCAGGATCAAACCGCGCTCGAAGGTGGGGAAGTCTTCTTCGGCCAGGGTGCAGCCGGCCGCCATGGCGTGTCCGCCGAAGCGTTTGAGCAGGCCGGGGAAACGCTTGCTCAGCACGTCCAGCGCATCGCGCAGGTGGAAGCCGGGAATGCTGCGCCCCGAGCCCTTGAGCAAGCCATCCTGCCCCTTGGCGAACACGAATGAGGGCCGGTGCAGGCGATCCTTGAGCCGCGAGGCCACGATGCCGACGACGCCTTCATGGAACTCGGGCTCGTACATGCAGATGGCGGCAGGTGTCTCGCGCAGCGGCGCCAGGGCCAGCAATACCGCCTCGGCCTGGTCGCGCATGCCCGATTCGAGCACGCGGCGCTCGCGGTTGATGGCATCGAGCTGTTGGGCCAGGTCGGCGGCATGCCCGGGGTCGTCCGTGCTCAGACACTCGATGCCCAAGCCCATGTCCGACAGCCGGCCGGCGGCGTTCACCCGTGGCCCCAGGGTGAAGCCGAAATCCTGCCAGCCGGCTTTGGACGGGTCTTTGCCTGCGGCTTGGTAGAGCGCGGCAATGCCGGGCTGCATGCGCCCGCTGCGGATGCGCTTGAGGCCCAGGGAGACCAGGCGGCGGTTGTTGTCGTCCAGGCGGCCCACGTCGGCGATGGTGCCCAGGGCGACCAGGTCGAGCAGGGCATCAAGCCGAGGTTGCGGCTGGCCGTTTTCATAGGCGCCACGCTCGCGCAGCACGGCACGCAAGGCCAGCAGCACGTAGAACATCACGCCCACGCCCACCATGGCCTTGCTGGCGAAGGTGCAGGCGGGCTGGTTGGGGTTGACGATGACATCGGCGGCAGGCAGCGACACCTGGCCGTCGGCATCGACCACGGGCAGGTGGTGGTCGGTGATGATGACCTGCAGGCCCAGGGCGCGGGCCTTGTCCACGGCCTCGTGGCTGGCCATGCCGTTGTCCACCGTGACCAGCACCTGCGCGCCCAGGGCCTGCACCATGTCCACGATGGGCGGTGTCAGGCCATAGCCGTGCAGCGCGCGGTCGGGCACCACATAGCCGACCTGATCGGCCCGGGCGCCCAACATGCGCAGGCCGCGCAGGCCCACGGCGCAGGCGGTGGCACCGTCGCAGTCGTAATCGGCCACGATACAGATGCGCAGGCCCTGTGCGATGGCATCGGCCAGGCGCTCGGCGGCTGCGCGGGCGCCCAGTAACCGGTCGGGCGTGAGCAGTTTGGCAGGGGCGTCGTCCATCTGGTCCTGGTGGCGCACGCCGCGCGCGGCCAGCAGGTGGGCCAGCAAGGGGTGGGTGCCGGTTTGCTCCAGCGTCCAGGCGGCTCTGGGGTGGGTGTCGCGGGGAACGAATTTCATGCGGAGGTTTTTGGGAACATCAGGGGCTGGTCAAAGCTGGGCCAGTAGGGCGGCGGGGGTAGGCGCTTGCTGCGTGAGGCGGCGCACGGTGGCGTGCCATGCGCTTTGCCACCAATGGTCATGGCGCGGGGTGCTCAGCGTCACGGCGTGGCGTTCGCCGCACAAGCTCAAACGCATGTTTCGACCTTGGTTCAGCGCGTCCAGCAGGGGCCCGAAGGCCTCGTTCTCCAGGGCGCGCCAGCTTTGCAGCCATTGATCCATGTCGCCATGCAGCAGCGCCTGGCGTGGGCCGTCGAGCACCTGCAGGGATTCGGTCGGCGCGCCCGACTCGGGCAGCCGCCCGCAGCCGCTCAACCAGAAGGAGTTGACGCTGTAGGCCCCGCGCGCCTGCCGCTCTTCGTTGAGCGGGTGCTGGTAGAGCAGCATCTGCACTTCCGATTGCAGGCGTTTGATCAGCTTGGCCTGCGGGTGATCGGGCATCCACAGGTCAGGGTTGCGGCCCAGCACGCGGTCCAGGGAGGCGGTCGGCAGGTTGGCCAGTGACTCGTGGCTGACGTACCAGCGCGTGTTGCTGCCCCAGCGCAGTCGCCAGCCTTCGTCCTCGAACAGGGGGGACACGGCCTCGAACACCTCGCGGGCCTCGCCTTCGGTCAGGGCCAGCTCGTCAGGGTGCAACAGGGTCAGGTGATCGTGTCCCATCAGCCAGTGGCAGGGCGTGAACAGGCCCCAGGCGTCCCTGCCCACATCCAGGCCGTCGGCACGGGCTTGGTGGGCGGCCAGCGGGATCATGCTGGTCTCGCCGGCAGGCCAGCCTTGGGCTTGGGCCCAGATGCGTTCATGGGGCGTGTTCAAGGCGTATTCGTCGCCGCGCAGCCATTGCTGGGCTCCCAGGCGTTTGAGCAAGGCGTGCAAATTGACAAATGTGAGCGGATCGTCCAGCAGCGGCAGGCCGCGCTCGCAGCCCTCGGACAGGCTGGCGGCCCAGGGCACCATCACGTGGACATCGCGTCCGGTGACGTCGAGTGTGGAAGCGGGCAGGCGTGAGGACATGCCCGCATTATCGAGTGAGTACACTGCGCACACCATGAAGCTTCCATACGAATGGCGGATCGGCTGGCGCTATACCCGCGCCGGCCGAAGTGCACGCCGCAACGGGTTCATCTCTTTCATCTCGGGCGTGTCCGTGATCGGCATCGCCCTGGGCGTGGCGGCGCTGATCATCGTCCTGTCGGTCATGAACGGGTTCCAGAAAGAGGTGCGCGACCGCATGCTCTCGGTCATCGCCCATGTCGAACTGTTCGATGCACGCGGCACGGCCATCGACGACTGGCAGGCCTTGGCCGCCCGGGCGGCGCAGAACAAGGCGGTGTTGGGCGCCGCGCCTTTCGTGCCCGCTCAGGCCCTCATTGCCCGGGGTGAGGACATGCGTGGCGTGATGGTGCGCGGCATCGACCCAGCCCAGGAGGCCAAGGTCACGCCGTTGGCCGCTCAGATGCAACCCGTGCTCTCGCAACTGCGCAGCGGGCAATGGGGCGTGGTGCTGGGCATCGAACTGGCCCGGAGCCTCAATGTCAAAGTGGGCGATCCCATCACCCTGGTGGCGCCCAGCGGGCAGGTGACGCCGGCCGGCGTTGTGCCGCGCCTCAAGCAAATGACCATCGTGGGCGTGTTCGAGGCTGGTCACTACGAGTACGACAGTGGCGTGGTGATGATGCACGTCGATGACGCGGCGCGCCTGTTCCGCACCGGTGGCCCGACGGCAGTGCAGCTCAAGCTGCGCGATCCGCAGGAGGCTCGCGTGGTGGCTGGCCAACTCGCCGAATCCCTCGGCGCCGATGTGATCGTGCGCGACTGGACGCGCACCAACGCCAACTGGTTTGATGCCGTGCAGGTTGAAAAGCGCATGATGTTCATCATCCTGACCTTGATCGTGGCCGTGGCCGCTTTCAACCTGGTCTCCACCCTGGTGATGACCGTGACCGACAAGCTGGCCGACATCGCCATCTTGCGCACCCTGGGCGCGAGCCCGGCCTCCATCATGGGGATTTTCATGGTGCAAGGTGCCATGTCTGGCGTGCTGGGCACCCTGGCCGGCTTGGGGCTGGGTTTGCTGGTGGCCTGCAACATCGACGTCATCGTGCCTTTCATCGAACACCTGCTGGGCGTGCATTTCCTGCCCGGCAGCATCTACCTGATCAGCAAAATGCCCAGCGATCCGCAGTCGGGCGACATTGTGCCCATCGGCCTGCTGTCTCTGCTGCTGTCGCTGCTGGCCACCTTGTACCCGAGCTGGCGCGCCAGCCGTGTGCAACCGGCCGAGGCGCTGCGCTATGAATGATGCTTCTTCTGCCATGAACGATGTGATCCTCAGCGCGCAGGGCGTGCACAAGCGCTTCCACGAAGGCCCCACGGACGTGGCCGTGCTCACCGGCGTGGACATCAGCATCGATCGGGGCCAGTCCCTGGCCATCGTGGGCGCCTCCGGCTCTGGCAAGAGCACCTTGCTGCATGTGCTGGGCGGTCTGGAGCAGCCGACGCAAGGCCACATCCAGCTGATGGGCAAAGGTTGGGCCGGCATGTCGGCGGCAGCCCAAGGCCAGTGGCGCAACAAGTACTTGGGCTTCATCTACCAGTTCCACCACCTGCTGCCCGAGTTCTCAGCCCTGGACAACGTGGCCATGCCATTGTTGATCCGCCGAGACGACCCGACGGCAGCCCGTCGGCAGGCCCAGGCCGTGCTGGAGCAAGTCGGGCTGGGCGCTCGCGTCCACCATCGGCCATCCGAGCTGTCCGGCGGTGAACGTCAGCGCGTCGCCGTGGCGCGCGCCCTGGTGACCAAACCCGCCTGCGTGCTGGCTGACGAGCCCACCGGCAACCTCGACCGTGGCACGGCCGACAACGTTTTCAAGCTGATGCAACAAGTGGCGCGCGAGCAGGGCACCGCGCTGATCATGGTGACCCACGACCCCGACCTGGCCCTGCGCTGCGAGCGCCAGATGCGGCTGGTCGAAGGCCGCCTGACGGGCTGAGCACCATGGCGGGCGATCCAGGTTCGTGCAGCGATTGGGTGGACACCCACTGCCACCTCGATGCCCCGGAGTTCGATGCCGACCGCGCCGAGGTGATTGCCCGGGCGCATCAGGCGGGCGTCACGCTGCAAGTGGTGCCCGCCGTCATGCCCCAGACCTTCGAGGCGGCGCGGCAGGCGGCGCATCAATGCGGCGGTGCTTACGCGCTGGGCTCGCATCCTCTGTTCGTCCACCAAGTGGGTGACGACGCGCTCACACCTTTGCGCGTGGCGCTCACGCGCTGGCGAGACGACCCGCGCCTGGTGGCCATCGGTGAGATCGGCCTGGACCATTTCGTGCCAGCTTTGCAAGATCCCCTCAGCCTGGAAAAGCAGGAGGCCCTGTACGCCGGCCAACTGGCCCTGGCCGTCGAGTTCGATCTGCCGGTGATCGTGCACGTGCGCCGCAGTGCCGACCGCCTTCTCAAGCACCTGCGCCATCACCTGGCCATTGGCAAGCCTGTGCCTGGCGGCATTGCCCACGCCTTCAATGGCAGCGAGCAGCAGGCCATGGCCTTCATCCATCTGGGCTTCAAGTTGGGCTTTGGCGGCGCGATGACGTTTGAGCGCGCCCTGCAGATCAGGCGCCTGGCCGCCAGCCTGCCAGCGGATGCCATCGTGCTGGAGACGGATGCCCCCGACATCCCGCCGCACTGGCTCTACCGCACCGCCCAGGAGCGCGCGCAGGGTGCCACCAGCCGCAACGAGCCTGCGCAGTTGCCCCGCATCGCCGCCTCCCTGGCCGAGTTGCGGGGCTGGACCCTGCCGCAGACCTGCCGCCAGACCCGCGCCAATGCGTTGGCAGCCTTGCCCCGCCTTCAGGCGCTGGTCAAGCCCCTGGCTTGAGAACGATGGTGTGCATGCACCGCTGAGGTGAGCGGGGCTTGCCAGAGGCTCCGCCTTGGGTGATCATCCTGAGCATCAGCACCGCCGGGAGACGGCCAGACAAACCCCAGGAGCCTTGCGATGACCCATCACAGTCACCAGACTTCCCTGAGCCGTGGCTTGGTCATGCTTGCCTTCATGGCGGTTGGCCTGGCCGCAGCATGGGCCTGGCCGGGCGCTTCAAGCCTCCAACGCCTGGAGGGCTACATGCCTTTGCACACGGCCATGGAGGTGGGCGCCGTGGTCATCGCCTGCCTGGTGTTCGTCTCGGGCTGGCATGCGCACAGTCGTGAATTGCCGCGTGCCGCCGTGATCCTGGGCTGCGCCTTCCTGGGCGTGGCCCTGCTCGATTTCGCGCACACCATGTCCTTCATGGGCATGCCGGCCTTCATCACGCCCAACAACAACCCAGAGAAAACCATCAACTTCTGGCTGTCGGCCCGTTTGCTGGCCGCCCTGGCCTTCCTGGCCGTGGCCTTGCAGCCGTTCACGCCCTTGGCCGCGCCCAATGCGCGATTCGGCTGGCTGGCCGTCAGCCTGGCCTTCGTGCTGGCCAGCAGTACGCTTATTTTCACGAGCCCATCCTGGCTGCCCCATACCTACGATGCCGCCACTGGCCTGACCTGGGTCAAGATCGGCACGGAGTACGGCATCGTGAGCCTGAACGCCGCCACCGCAGTGCTCCTGTGGCGCAGCATGCGCCAGGCCCAGCCCTTCGATGTGGCCGCCTTGTTCTGCGCAGTTTGCGCCATGGCCTTGAGCGAATGCTTTTTCACGTTCTACACGCGCATCAACGACACCCTGAACATCGCAGGGCACGTCTACAAAGTGGTGTCCTACTTCTTCCTCTACCGGGCGGTCTTCGTGGCGGTGATCGAATCGCCTTACCGCCAACTGGCCAAGCTGAGCGATCAGTTGAAGGCCACGCTGGACGCCGTGCCGGACCTCATGCTGGAAGTCGATCTGGCGGGGCGCTACCACGCCATCCATTCGCATCACCCCGAGATGCTGGCCATGCCGGCTCAGGACCTGCTGGGCAAGACGCTGGATGAGGTCATGCCGCCAGAAGCTGTCAGCACGGTGCGACAAGCCCTGGACGAGGCCATGGCATCGGGACATTCATCGGGCCGACAACTGATGCTGGCACTGGCACATGGTTTGCGTTGGTTTGAGCTGTCAGTCTCGCGCAAGGGCAATCCCGCTGGCAAAGACACCCGCTTCATCTTGCTCGCGCGCGATGTGACCGAGCGCATGCAGGCCCAGGAGGCGCAGCGCGCGCAAGAGGCTGCCAGCCAGGCCAGCCAGGCCAAGAGCGAGTTTCTCTCGCGCATGAGTCACGAGTTGCGCACGCCATTGAACGCCGTCATTGGTTTCGCCCAGTTGCTGCTCTACACAGAGACCGCCAAACTGGCGCCCGGTCAGCGACTGCACGCCACCCATATTCTCAAAGCCGGCCGGCACTTGCTGGACATGGTCAACGACATCCTGGACCTCACGCGCATCGAGTCCGGCCATGCGGCTTTGGAGATCGAAGCCGTGCCGCTGGCCGATGCCGTGGCCGCCAGCCTGTCCATGATCGCGCCCCAAGCACGGGACCGCGACATCCGTGTCGTGGCCGAGGCTGTGCTGTTGGACCGGCGGCAGGTCATGGCCGATGCCCGGTGCTTGCGGCAGGTGCTCATCAACGTCCTGTCCAACGCCGTCAAATACAACCGCGTTGGTGGTGACATCGTGCTCCAAATAAAGGCGCTTGAGGGACAGGGCGACCAGTGGACGCTGGTCGTCACCGACACGGGCGCCGGCCTGAGCCAGACGCAACTGAACGGGCTGTTCGAGCCCTTCAACCGGCTGGGTGCCGAGGGCAAAGGCATCGAAGGCACGGGCCTGGGTTTGCTCATCTCGCGGCGCATCATGGCCTCCATGGGCGGCGATATTTCGGTGTTCAGCAACGTGGGTGTGGGCACCGTGGTGATGCTGCATTTGCCGCGAGGTCCGATGCTGGCTGCGCCCAGCCTCGACATCGGTGATGGCCCACGCGCCGATGAAGCACCCCAGGCATCCGAACGGCCGGTGGTGCTCTGCGTCGAGGACAACCCGCTCAATGTGGCCTTGCTCGCAGGCATGTTCGAGCTGCGTCCTCAGTTCCAGTTGGTGGTCGGCAAAGACGGTGCGTCCGGCCTGGCACTGATGTCCCAATGCCAGCCCTGTCTCATGCTGATCGATTTCAACCTCCCGGACATGACCGGGCATGATCTGCTCAAGGCGGTGCGGCTGAACGCCTACGGCAGGCACCTGATCTGCATTGCCACGTCGGCCGATGCGTCCGGGCATCCCCGCGGGCGCGCGCTGGCCGGAGGTTTCACCGATTTTTGGCCCAAGCCCATGGGCGTGGAAGATTTCCTCGCGCGGCTCGATGCGGTGATGGCGGAAATCGACCTGCGTCGGCGTCTGCGCGATCCGGCCACCGCGGGCTGAAGGCAATCCCTGCTGTCAGGGTGATGGCCGGTGTGCGACACTTTCCAGCGTGAAACGCCAACCCAAACTGGCCCAGGCCAGCCTCTCCGAATCCCTGGGCGTGCGCTACCTCCACCTGGGCACGCCCTGGGTGCAAGGGGCCATGCGCCTGAGCAAACCCGACAAGCTGGAGCTCGAGTACATCCAGCGCATGATGGCCTGGACGCTGCTGCGCGAGCCCGACGACATGGCCGAGACCCGCTGCCTGCAACTGGGCCTGGGCACCGCCTCGATCACCAAGTTCTGCCACAACGTGCTGAAGGCGCCCACCACAGCCGTCGAGATCAACCCCAGCGTGATCGACGCCTGTCATGCCTGGTTCCACCTGCCACACGATGATGGTGAGCGCCTTCAGGTGACCCAGATGGATGCCTCGCGCTATGTGCTCGATGCCCGCCATGCGCAAAGTGCCGACGCCCTGTGCGTGGACCTGTACGACCACGAAGCCGCCAGCCCGGTGCTCGACGACGAGGCTTTTTACCGCGCCTGCTGGGCGGTGCTGGCGCCGGGCGGGGTGATGAGCGTGAACCTGTTCGGACGCGATGCCAGCTTCGAGCAAAGTGCCCAGCGCATCATGGCGGCCTTTGGCGAAACGCAGGTGCTCATGCTCAAGCCCACGCGCGAAGGCAACACCATCGTGCTGGCGTGGAAGGGCTTCGCGCCGCCCGAGCGTGAAATCCTGGCACAGCGTGCGGAAACTTTACAAGCGCGCTGGGGCCTGCCTGCTGGAAAATGGGTCAAGCTTTTGTCGGCCATCAAGCTCAAACCAGCCAAGGCGCCATCAGTCAAGCCCAGATCCGCCAAGGCGGCGTGATCCACTACCTCAAGCCAGAATGGTCGATCTTATGAGCGCCGCATCCCAGACCACCGCCCACCCTGTTGCCGCCAAGCTGGCGCACCGCCCGATCACGCACAAGGGCCCGCTGGACTGGAAACTGCTGCTCACCTGGCTGACCGAAGATGGCGTCATCAGCCTCAAAGAAGCCGAACGCGTCGCCCAGCGCCTGGCCGCCGGCAACAGCGCCCAGCACCCCTTGGTGCGCCTCTCGGGCCTGAATCTGATCCGCCAGGACAATGGCAGCGCGCTTGAATTGGAGGCCCTGACCGAGTGGCTGGCCAAGCGCGTGGGCATGCCCTACATGCGCATCGATCCGCTCAAGGTTGATGTCGCCCGCGTGGCCGAGGTCATGTCCATCAACTATGCCGAGCGCCGCAAGGCCCTGCCAGTGGGCGTGGGCTTGAACGACATCACCATCGCCACCTGCGAGCCGCTGGACATCGCCTGGGTCGACGAGATCCTCTCGCACACCAAGAAGTCGGTGCGCATGGTGGTGGCCAGCCCGCTGGAGCTGCAACGCTACCGCACCGAGTTCTATACGTTGGCCAAGTCCGTCAAGGATGCCAACAAGAAGAGCGGCGAGAGCGTGGCCCACAACTTCGAGCAACTGGTCGAGCTGGGGCGCAGCAACCGCCAGCTTGATGCCAATGACCAGGGCATCATCCAGGTGGTCGATTGGCTGTGGCAATACGCCTTTGACCAGCGCGCCTCGGACATCCACCTTGAGCCGCGCCGCGACATGGGCGCCATCCGCTTTCGCATCGATGGCGTCATGCACATCGTCTACCAGGTGCCTTTGGGCGTGATGCAGGCCATGACCGCGCGCATCAAGCTGCTGGGCCGCATGGACGTGGTTGAAAAGCGCCGCCCGCTCGATGGCCGCATCAAGACGCGCAACCCCAGTGGCGAAGAGGTTGAAATGCGCCTGTCCACCATGCCGACTGCCTTTGGCGAGAAGTTGGTCATGCGCATTTTCGACCCTGACAACACGCTCAAGGACTTCAACGCCCTGGGTTTCGCGCCGCACGAGACCGCCATCTGGGAGCAGCTCACGTCGCGTGCCCACGGCATCATCCTGGTCACCGGCCCCACCGGCTCGGGCAAGACCACCACGCTTTACTCCACGCTCAAGCGCCTGGCCACGGAAGAGGTCAACGTCTGCACGGTCGAAGACCCGATCGAAATGATCGAGCCTTCCTTCAACCAGACTCAGGTGCAGCCCAACATCGACTTAGGCTTCGCTGAAGGCATCCGCGCCCTGATGCGCCAGGACCCGGACATCATCATGGTCGGCGAAATCCGCGACCGTGAAACCGCGGACATGGCCATCCAATCGGCCCTCACGGGTCACCTGGTGTTCTCCACGCTGCACACCAATGATTCGACCTCGGCCGTCACCCGCCTGACCGACATCGGCATCCCGCCTTACCTGATCAGCGCCACCGTGATCGGTGTGCTGGCTCAACGCTTGGTACGCACGCTCTGCGTGGCCTGCAAGCAGCCCGATGAGGAGGTCTCGCACGACTTGCTGACCGATGCCGTCAAACCCTGGCGGCTCAACGGCACCATCCGCCCCTACAAGCCGGTGGGTTGCCTGGAGTGCCGCATGACGGGCTTCCGTGGTCGCGTTGGGTTGTACGAGTTGTTCCCCTTGAGCGAGGCCATTCGTCAGGCCATGCACCCCACGGTGGACATGGCCAGATTGCGTCAAAGCGCTGTGACGGAAGGACTCAAGCCCTTGCGTCTGGCCGGTGTGATGAAGGTGGCCGAGGGCGTGACCACCCTGGAAGAAGTGCTGCGCAACACGCCGCAGTGGGACCGCTGATCAGTTCCGGCTGACTCAAGCCTGTTGGTTCACCGAAAACGCTTCCACCTCGACCTTGCACTCGATCCCCACCGGATCGACTTCCCGCCAGACGACGGTGCCGCCCAGTTGCTTGACGCGCTTGCGCACGCCGCCCAGCCCCAGCCCGTGCGACCAAGTCTCGGGCGCCCGGCCCACACCGTTGTCGGTGACGAGCAGGTCCAACCGGTCTTCCACCAATTTCAGGCTGATGCGGATGCGGTTGGCCTTGGCATGGCTGATGGTGTTGTTGACCAGCTCGCGCAGGATGCGCGTCAGCGCCGACCACTGCACCACGGTCAGCGGCAGGTCGTGCTCGCAAGTCAGTGACCAGTCCAGCTCGCAGCGCGCTGCATTGAGCCGGTGGTTCAGATCGCGCTTCCATTCGCTGGCGGCATCCAGCAAGGTGTGGCTGCCTACGGCCAGGCCGCGTGTGAGCGTCTTGAGGTCCTGCAGCGTGTGGCGGATGTAGTCCTCAATGTCAGGGCTGGGCGCCTGGTACATCAGCGTCAGCAGTCGGGCGCCGATGTCATCATGCAAGTCCTGGGCGATGCGCAGGCGCTCCTCGCTCCGGCCTTGCTCGACCGCGCGGTCAAAGCTCAGCACGCGGTGCAATTGCTCGACGATGCGCTCGGCCAGTCGCGCGTCTTCCGACGTGAACAGGCGCCGGCCCTTGTCGGCATGCTTGAGCAGGAAGACCTTGCCCATGCTGGGCTCGGCAGGCGCCAGGCGCGGCATGGGCACCAGCAGGATGCCACCGTTGCCGCGCAGCGCACAGCTCGGCACGTCGCCGCGCACCAGCGTGCATTCCAGCGGGTCGAACAGCTCACGCATCAGGCGCGCCATCAGGTCGTCAAGCCGGGCAGGGTGCTGCTCCAGCTCACGGGCGATGCGGTAGAGGCGCTCGAACAGGCGCTCCGTGGTGATGGGGTCGCGGCTGAGCAGGTTGGTCATGACCCAGCGGCGGATGCTCAGGTACACGCCAAAAGACAGGAACAGCGACAGTGTCATCGAGGTGAACTGTCCCAGCGAGAACACGGCCACGAAAAGCAGGTCCAGCGAGGCGGCCACCGTGCTGGAGGCCGCCAGCAGCGAGAACTCCTGCAGGATCTGGCGCGAGCGCGACAGGTAGGGCGACAGCAGCAACTGCGAGGCAAAAAACACGTGCCAGGTCATGACCCCGAAGGTGGTCACGTTCAGCTCCATGTCGGGGCGGCTGCCCGAGGCGGCCACGGCCACGCTCAGCAATACCCAGGTGGCCAGCGTGATGGTGGTGAAGCGCCGCAGCACCAGCGCGAAGGGGTGCGGTGATTGACGGTAAGTCAGCGACATCAGTCCCACGGCCGTCAGGCACAAGACGGTGCAGCCGCCCTGGACCCACCACCAGCGCCACTGTGGCGGCAGGTGAGCGATGCTCAAGCCCAGCACCAGCGCCGCGACCCAGCCGCTGACACTGATCCAGGACCACGATGAAAACCGACGTGGATGCAGCACGGCCACCTGAACCATGGCCGCCCCAGAGATCACGTCCAGCGCGGTGCGCAGGCTGGTGTCCAGGTGGATGAACCACATGGGCGCGAGCAGCTCCAGCGTCGATTCCGTGGCCATCAGTAGCAAATGGCCGCCCTGGGTCAAGGCCAGCACTGCGAAAGCCACATTGCGCCATTGCGGCCCGGCCAGCAGCACCACGGCGCCCACGCCGATGACCGTCAGCGCCAGGCCAGAGAGCAACCAGAACAGCGGAGTCAGACCTGACCAACCACGGGGGGCCACCAGCACGGGTTCGTCAGGGGCGTTGTACAGCTCCAGGGTGACGGTGCCACCTTCTTTGGGTAGGGCGCTGACCAGGCGGCTGATGCCGGCGCGGGTGTTGAGGTAGGCCTGGTAGTCGCGGCTCTCAGGGATCCAGCGCCCGCTGCGTTGAAGCGCGAGCAAATCCACCGGCACGTCGATCACGCTGATGTCGCCCGTCTGGCCTTGCTTTTCGAAACGCAAGCCTTCCAGCGCATGGCCTTCGAGGCGTTGCAGATTGGGCGTGGTGCTGGAGACCAGCTTGACCATGCCCTCGGGTGAGCCGCGCAGGCCCACGGGCAATCGGGGCTGGCCCGCCAGCCATTGCGCCAGCATGAAGACCAGCACGCAGCCGGCCAGGATCAGGCCCACCAGGATGCGCAGCCGCCAGCCGATCCAGCGTGGCAGCAGGCTGCCGCCTTCGAGCGCTTCGTCCAGGCTGGCAGGTTCGCTGCGCTCGTCCAGACTGGGCTCGCTGGCCCGTGCAATCACACCAGACCCTGTTTGCTCGCCAGCACCGCCGCTTCAGCCCGGCTGGACACGTTGAGCTTCTTGTAGATGGACTTGATGTGGTCGTTGACCGTGAACCACTTGATGCCCATCAGGTTGGCAATCTCCTTGATGGTGAAGCCCTTGCTCAGGTAGGTGAGTACTTCGCTTTCACGCGGGGTGAGCCGCTCATGATCCATTGGCACGACAGGGGCCGGCGCGATCGTCGGTGCCAGGGCGGGGGCAGGCGCCGGGAAGCCATCGCCAGTGCGGAAATGCGTCAGCAGGCGCCGCGCAATCGCTGGCGACAGCGGCGGCTGGCCCCGCACGATCTTCTGCAACTCTTCAACCAGCACTTCGAAACGGTCTTCCTTGAGCAGGTAGCCATCTGCGCCATGCTGCAAAGCCGGGAACAGGTGATCGTCGTCGGAATAGAGCGTGGTCACGATGCGCGTGGCCGGGTAGGAGGCCAGCTCCGACAGCAACTCCAGGCCGCTGCCATCGGGCAGTTCCAGGTCGACCAGGATGAGCTGGAAGGGGTCTTCGGTGGTCGGGGCGAGCTTGCCCGGTGCATGCCCCAGCAGGCGACGGACCGCTTCGAGGTCCCCCGCCTCGGTGATGCTGGAGACATCGCTGAAGCTCTCGCGAACCACCCGGCACAAGAATCCCCGAGCAACGGGGTTGTCTTCAAGAATCAGTACTTTGACGGCCATGTGTGATGCTCCCGAGGCAGTTGTCGAAGGCACAACCCCCTGGGTTGAACGTGTGAGACCCTGGGTGGCGCTGATGAACGCGACGCACCCCGCCAGGGCAGGATCCCTTGCGCGAGCTGCCCAAGGTGCGAGCTTCGCGTGGACCCATTATCGTCCCGATGACGGACTCTGGCGGGCCTGCCACGCCCTACAATCGCGCCATGCGTATCTTGATCGCCAATGATGATGGGTACCTCGCGCCCGGGCTGGCGGCCCTGGTGAGGGCGTGCGAGGGCCTGGGGCACATCGATGTGTTCGCTCCCGAACGCAATGCCAGCGGCACCTCCAACTCCCTGACCCTGCACCAGCCCCTGACCGTCCACACGGCGGCCAACGGCTTTCGCTTCGTCACGGGCACGCCGTCCGACAGCGTGCACCTGGCCCTGACCTCTGGCCTGATTCCCCGGCCCGACCTGGTGCTGTCGGGCATCAACAACGGCGCCAACATGGGCGACGACACGCTCTACTCGGGCACGGTTGCGGCTGCAACAGAAGGTTACTTGTTCGGCATTCCCGCCATCGCCTTTTCTCAGACTGAAAAGGGCTGGGCTCACCTGGATGCCGCGGCGCGCGTGGCCCGCCGCATCGTCGAGCAAGTGCTGGCCAAGCCGCCCAGCCAGGGCGCCTGGCTGCTCAACGTCAACATCCCCGTTTCGGCCGATTGCGATCAGGCGCCCTGGCAGGTGACCCGTCTGGGCCGCCGCCACGCCAGCACGCCGGCCATTCCGTCGGAGAACCCGCGTGGCGAGCCCATCTACTGGATCGGCCCGGCCGGGCAGGCCAAGGATGAAGGCGAAGGCAGTGATTTTCTGGCAACCCGCCAAGGCCAGGTTTCCATCACGCCGCTTCAGGTGGACATGACCGACCACCCGGCCCTGCCGCAGTGGCGCGCCTGGGCGGCCAGGGCATGAAAAAAGACGGTGACATGGGCGATCCGCAGTCCGGCCCAAAGCCCAAGCGATTCCCGCTTCGCCTGGATCAGGTCGGCGCCGTGCCGCGTGCAGCATCTTCGTCGGCTGGGGCGCCTGTGCGCGAGGTCCTGCGACCCCAGGCGCCGCTGGAGCAGGCTCAACGCGACCGTCGTGTCCAGATCCCGCCGCAAGGCCTGGGCATGGACTCCAAGGCCGTGCAGCGCCGCATGGTCGAGCGCCTGCATGCCGATGGCATCCGCGATGCCCGCGTGCTCAGCGCGTTTGCCACCATTCCGCGCCACTGGTTTGTGGACTCGGCCCTGGTCAACCAGGCGTACGAAGACACCAGCCTGCCCATTGGGCTGGGCCAGACCATCTCCAAGCCCTCCGTGATCGGCTCGATGATCGAGTTGCTGTGCCAGCGCCCCGGCGTGTCGGCGGATCAGCCTCATCCTCTGGGCCAGTGCCTGGACATCGGAACGGGCTGTGGTTATCAGGCGGCCTTGCTGTCCTGCCTGTCGCGCCGGGTGGTCTCCATTGAGCGGCTGCGCGATCTGCACCTCAAGGCCCGTGGCAACCTGGACCGCCTGCGTCAGGGCATGCCACAGTGGCAGGATGTGCGCCTCGTGTTTGGCGATGGCATGCTGGGGCACGGCCCCAATGCCCCTTATGACACCATCATCGCGGCGGCAGGCGGCTCTTCTGTGCCTCAGCCCTGGCTGGACCAGTTGGCGCCCGGCGGCCGCTTGATCGCCCCAATGGAAGATCCACGCAATGGCCAGCAATGGCTCACGGTCGTCGATCGGCTGCTCAATGGGCAGCTTCAATACTCACAAGCCGGGCAGGTCCTGTTCGTCCCTCTAAAATCAGGCACGCTTTGAGACCCCCGGTCACCGTCCACACCATGTACAAAATGCAACATTCCTTCCGGATGCCCGCGGCGCTGGCCACCCTCCTGCTCGTGGTCGGTTGTGCCTCGCCCCTGCACCAGGCGCCTGTCGAAGACCGTGGTCGCGTCGGCACGGGGCTGAGCCCCACCCGCACCCCGCCTGGCGCTGAAAACTCGGGCAAGCCCGGTTACTACACCGTCAAACCGGGCGACACCTTGATCCGCGTGGCGCTGGAGACCGGCCAGAACTGGCGTGACCTGGCCACCTGGAACAGCCTGGACAACCCCAACCTGATCGAAGTGGGTCAGGTCCTGCGCGTCCAGCCTTTGCCTGGCGAAACCCAGGCACCGGTGCTGCCGTCCACGACCGCCTCCACGGCCAATGGCAGCCCTGCGGCCAAGCCGATCACGACTGCCAAGATCGAGACGCGCAGCCTGGATGCCAAGCCACCGGCTGCCGCAGCCAGCGGCTCGTCGGCACCTGCGGGGGTCAAGCCTGCGGCATCCGCAGCCTCCACGGCGGCCAGTGGCACACCTGCCATCCTGCCTCCGGCGGGCGGCCTGGCGGTCGATGCTGATGAACCCGCCTGGCAGTGGCCCGCCAGCGGCCCCGTGCTCGCTGGGTTTGAAGATGGCAAGCGCAAAGGCCTGGTCCTGGGCGGCAAGCAGGGCGATCCGGTCCTGGCGGCCGCCGATGGCCGCGTGGTCTACGCCGGCTCCAGCCTGCGGGGCTACGGCAACCTGGTCATCGTCAAGCACAACGCGCAATACCTGACGGCCTATGCCCACAACCAGACATTGCTGGTCAAGGAAGACCAGGTTGTGCGCAAAGGCCAGAAGATCGCCGAGATGGGCAGCACGGACGCCGAGCGCGTGCAGCTGCATTTCGAGATCCGCAAGCAAGGCAAGCCCATCGACCCAGCCAAATCCTTGCCCCCGCGTTGATGTATTGATGTGATGACGCCCAAGGGCGTGGGGGCTGCTGGCCTCTGAGACAATCGGGGCATGAGTGAACCGATTGCTGCCGCGCCTGCTCAGGCGCCTCCATCCGATGTCGCGCCCGCCCTTGAGGCGCCGATTCCCCCGCACCTGCAATGGCTCAAGGTCGAGTCGCTGGACCTTGAAGCCCAGGGCGTGGCTCACCGGCCCGATGGCAAGGTGGTGTTTGTCGAGGGCGCCTTGCCCGGCGAAGAAGTGCGCGTGAGCGTCTTTCGCAAGAAGAACAACTGGGAACAGGCCAACCTGAGCGAGCGTCGTCTGGAAAGCTCGCAGCGCGTGGTGCCCAAATGCCCTCATTTCGGCGTGTGCGGCGGCTGCAAGATGCAGCACTTCCATGCCAGCGCGCAAGTCGCGGTCAAGCAGCGCGTGCTGGAGGACAACCTCTGGCACCTGGGCAAGGTCAAGGCCGAACGCCTGCTGCGCCCCATCGAAGGCCCGACCTGGGGCTACCGCTACCGCGCCCGCCTGTCGGTGCGCCACGTGGCCAAGAAGAACACCGTGCTGGTGGGTTTTCACGAGCGCAAATCCAGCTTCGTGGCCGACATCCGGAGCTGCGACATCCTGCCACCGCACCTCAGCCGACTGCTGATGCCTTTGCGCGAACTGATCGGCAGCATGGACGAGCGTGATCGCCTGCCGCAGATCGAAGTGGCCGTGGGGAGCGTGGTGACGGTGCTGGTGCTGCGCCACCTCGAAGCCCTCAGCAAAGCTGACCGCCAGCGCCTGCGCGATTTTGCGACCGAGCACAGTGCGTGGCAGGAGGGGCGTTATCCGCTGTCGTGGTGGCTGCAATCCAAGGGCCCCGATACGGTGGTGCCGCTGGATCCCTCCTTGCCAGAGCTGGACTACACCCTGCCCGAATTCGGCATCACCATGCCCTTCAAGCCCACCGATTTCACGCAGGTCAACCATCACATCAACCAGGTGCTGGTCGGGCGGGCGCTGCGTTTGCTGGATGTGCAAAAACACGAGCGCGTGATCGACTGGTTCTGCGGCCTGGGCAACTTCACGCTGCCGTTGGCGACCCAGGCGGCTGAGGTGCTCGGCATCGAAGGCAGTGAGTCGCTGGTGGAGCGCTCGCGCGAAAACGCCAAGGTCAATGGCCAAGCTGAGCGCACCAGTTTTGTGGCCCGCAACCTGTTCGAGATCACGCCGCAGGAGTTGGCCAGCTACGGCCATGCCGACAAGTGGCTGGTGGACCCACCGCGCGAGGGCGCGTTTGCCCTGGCCCAGGCCATCTCCAACATCCACCAGGACCCCAGCCTGGCGCCGGGCTGGGTGCCGCCTCAGCGCATCGTTTACGTCAGTTGCAACCCCTCGACCTTGGCGCGCGATGCCGGCTTGCTGGTGAACCAGGGGGGGTACCGCTGCGTGTCCGCCGGTGCGGTCAACATGTTCCCGCACACGGCCCACGTCGAAAGCATGGCGGTGTTCGAGCGCTGCGCGCCGGATGAGGCTCAGCCCGCCCAGGGGTCGTAAGTGCCGACGGACCAGAGCCGGCCTTCGAGGTCCTGACAACTGAAGCCTCGGCCACCGTAGTCTTCGTCCTTGATGTCGATGACGATGGTGGCTCCCAGTGCCTTGGCGCGTCGGTAAACCTCATCGGCATCCTCGACGACGAGGTAGGGCGCCTGGGTTTCCGCCCCGTTGATGTCGTCGGGCTGCTTGATCATGGCGCCCCAGGCGTTGTCCGCCGACTTGTTCGCCGAGCCCAGCATGATCATGCCGTTGCCAAAAGACAATTGCGCGTGGGCAATGCCGCCATCGGCATCGGGGTAGACGGCGTGTCGTTCAAAACCGAAAGCGGCGCACAGCCACTCGATGGCCTTGGGCGCATCGCGGTAGCGCAGGCAGGGCAACACGGTGGCTCGGGTGTTCTTGGGTGTGCTCATGTCGCTGAGTCTGCCAGTCATTTGAAAGATTTGACGGCCTGGCACGACGAATCGAGCCGGTAGCGAGTGGTGCTGCCACGTGGCGATTGTCGCTTGGCATCGGAGGCGGTGCCTGGTTTGAACACGGTGATCAAGGCCCCATTCACGGTCCAGGTGGCTTTGGAGGTGTCGATCTCCTGCAGCTTTTCGCAGGTGAACGCGTCATAAAAATTCAGCGAATCATTGGCGCCGCTGAACTCGTGCGTGACGATGACCCGATCAGCCGTGCTGATGAAAACCGATTTGCGCACCCATACCCCGCCATCGACCTCGCAAGTTTTGCCCGAAGTCACCTGCCGGACCACCAAGGGCCGCTCGGGGAAGGTGTCGATCTCGCCTTCAGTCTTGTCATTTTTGAACTGGAGTTCGACCAAGCTGGATCGGCCGATGAACAGGTCCTTGCGATCGGGCGCCGCTGCGTGGATGGGCAGCGGTTTGAGCTTGCAACTGCCTGCGGTGGCGCCCACCATGGAAAGCGCTGTCAGCAAGGCGGCCAGGCTTGAGCGTGAAAGTGAAGTGATCTGCATCATGGTGGCCTGTCGAAAAGATGAGCCTCGATGATATGAACGCATGGGAACATGAGCCATCCCCCTCAGGTGGGACAGGCCCTCAATTGGGTGGCCGGTCGCTCAGCATGTGCAGCAAGGTGGCGCGCAACTGCGCGGGTCGCACCGGTTTGTGAAGCAAAGGGATGCCGCTTTCGCGTACGGCACGCAGCACCTGGACATCGGACTCGCCCGTGATCAGGCAGATGGGCAGGTGCCCTGGCCGGCGGGCGCGCAAGGCCACGATGGCATCCAAACCGGAATGCCCATGGGGCAGGCGCAAGTCCGACAACACGAGGTCGATCCGCTCATCGAAGGCAGCCATGGCGGCATCTTGATCGGCCACGCTAACGACGTGGCAACCCCATTGCGACAACAGCAGCGTCAAGCCCTCGCGGATCGAGGCCTCATCGTCGATCAGCATGATCCGCCGGCCCAGCAAGGGATCATCGTCGGTGTGGGCGGGTGTTGCAGCCAATGCCTGCGGGGCGACGGGGTCCCCAGATGCAACCACCGGTGGGCTCGCGGGCAGCATCACCGAAAACACCGAGCCTTGCCCAGGCTGCGAGCGCACGACCACATTGCTGCCCAGTAGCCGGGCACAGCGCTGGGCAATCGCCAGGCCCAGGCCCATGCCATGCCTTCGGTCACGCTGTGGATTGTGCAGTTGCACGAACTCGTCGAAGATGCGCTCTTGGTCGATCAACGGGATGCCGACACCACTGTCGCGGCATTCGATGCGCCAGGCGGGCTGCCCAAACAGCGTTGCAGGGCGCAGGGCCAGCACCACGCTGCCATGCTCGGTATAGCGCAAAGCATTGGCCGCAAGGTTGCCGACGATGCGGCGCAACAAGGTGGGATCGGCCTGCACCCAGGCGTCGGGGCCGAGCACCCGCAGCCGCAGCGACTTGGCCTGTGCCAGGGGTTGAAGGCCTTGCGCTACGCTGTGCAGCAAGGGCCGCAAGGCCACCGCCTTGACCTGCGCCACGACCACGCCCGCATCGAGCCTGGAAACATCGAGCAAGGCATCGAAAAGGTCTTCCAACGCGTCGATGTTGGTCTGGATGCTGTGCACGGCGCTGCGCGCCTGGTCGTCCAGCCGCAGGCCCTGCAATGAGGCAGAGAACAAACCCAGCGCATGCAGGGGCTGGCGCAGATCATGGCTGGCGGCGGCCAGGAACTGGCTTTTGGCCAGGTTGGCCCGCTCGGCGCGGTGGCGCGCCTCGTCGGCCTCGGCCTTTTGCTCGGCGAGTTGGTCCAGCAACACGCGGTTTTCGAAGCGCACCCGCAGCGCATCGCGGATGCTGGCGTGCTGCACGCGGCAGAACAGCGTGAGGATGCCCGCGAAGGCCGCCGAGGCCAGGCCCAGCGCGGTGAAGTCGACGCGCGCCGTCCACGCCAGGCGTATCAGTACGGTGATGAACACGGGCCAGATGAACCACATCACCGCCGATTTGACATAGGCATTGCCTGGCACGGAGCCGCCGGTGATGCCATACAGGCCGCACAAGGTGAAGGCAATTGACAGGGGCTCACCGGGGTGGATGAAGGCGGCGCCTGCCAGGGCCCAGACCACGCCTGCCACGGCCATGTAGCCCACGTATCGGCGCCCCCACGTGGTGGCGCTGCCGGTGTGAACCTGCCCTTGCCGGTCAGCGCGCTGGTAGGCCAGGTACACGGTCACCCGAACCACTTGTGCCAGGCCTTGTACCCCCAGCCAGGCCCACAGCCAGCGGTGGTCGATCAAGGCCCAGAGCGTGACCATCATGTAGATGGTGACCACCAGCGCCGCAGCGAAGGAGTTGGGGATCTGCCGGTAGAGGGTGCGAACGCAATCGAGGTCGATCTCGCGCTCGATGTGAGCGGGCAGGGCCACGTCGCTCAAACGACGTCTCCGGGCTGGGTGGGGTGGTCGTCTGCCGCCGGGATGAGCCCGGCCCGCTGCGCGCTGAGCAAGGCCTGCACGCGGGTGCTGGCGCCCAGGGTCTGGAACAGGTCGGTGAGGTGGGCCCGCACGGTGCGGTCGGCGATGTCCAGCACGCGCGCCATGTCTTTGTTGGACAGGCCCTGCGAGAGCAGTTGCAAGATGGTGCGCTGGCGCTCGGTGAGCGAGGCCGACGCCGCAGGCACCTGCGCCTGCAATTGATCGAGCACGGAAAAATCGACAGCGCCTTCGATGACCGCATGGACGACATCGACGATGCGCCGTACCGGCCAGCTTTTGGCGATGAAGGCCGACGCGCCCAGCCGCCGCGCTTGGGCGATGATGCTGGCATCGAGTCGGCCCGACAGCAGCACGCGTGGTAGCCAAGGCGCTTTGGCGCCGAATTCCGACAGGGCCTTGATGCCGTCGATGCCCGGCATCATCAGGTCGATCAAGACCAGGTCGAAGGCCTCGCCATCATCCAGCCTTTGCAGGCCCTGAGCCACGGTTTCGACGCCGACCAGGCTCAAGCCGCGGCCCGCATGGCGCAATGCGCTGGCCAGCCCTTCGTGGAACAAGGGATGGTCATCGACCAGCAGCACGCGGCCAACCAGGGCAGGGGCATTCATGGCAACAACGGACCTCTCAAAGCACCACCGGCCCTCATCATAGAGGGCCGATGGCGGTGGTGCGGCTTTGGAAACCGCTCAGGCGCGCATCGAGCGACGGGCAATGGCCAGCACCGCCAAGCCGCCAAGCAGCATCGCCCAGCTTTGTGGCTCGGGCACGCTCGGCGTGATGTTGGACACTGAGCCACCGCCCACGGTCAAGCTGCCGTTGACGCCTGAAGCCAGTGTGATGGTGGGGTCGATGAAGGCGCCGGCCGTGCCGGGGTGCGCCAGGAAGTCAGCGTAGGGCAGGCCGGTCTCGCCATGAGCACCGAGGTTGATCACGCTGATGAAATCCAATGCGTCACCGCCGTCATAAGCGCTGGCTGAGACGAAGCTCACGGCCAGCCTGAAGGACCCTGTGCCGCAACCCGTGGCCGGGCTGCTCATGCCATAGCTCTGGCCGCAGGCGATGGTGCGGCTGCTAGCCGCGATCGGGTTGATGGCGCTGTCCACCCCATTGCCCGATGACACGGACACGCTGCTGTAGCCGGTGCCCGTGGTGGCCAGGGTGTAGCTGCCGCTGATGGTGGCGATGGTGCTACCGCTGGCAATCAACTGGCTGATGTGGTCAGCCGATGCAGCATCCGACGCGTGCAGGACCACGCTGTAGCCTAGGCTGTTGTCCACTGACGTGCGCCCCAGCCCGGTTTGGGTTGCGTTGGCCGTGACTGAAGCCACGGGTGTCAGCGATGTCTGCAGAGAGATGCCGGAGCTGGCATTGCCCACCGTGATCAGCTGCCCGTTGTAGGGGGTGCCTGCGCCGCCACCAAATGTGAAAAATTGGCCGGTGCCACTGTTGATCCCGCCATCCACGACATGGCCATCGGGGTAGGTGAAAAAGTTGGCCGAGTAGCTGTATGCCGCGGGCAATGCAGGGGCTTGTGGAGTGCTCGGGCCGCCGCAGCCGCCTTCGGAGAATTCGCAAGAGGGCGGGCCATCGCCGCCTTCTTCGGAAAATGCGAAGGCCGTGCCCATGGACAGTGCCAGCAGCGAGCCGGCGGTGATTTTCAGGATGGTGTTCAAAGCGGTTCTCCCACAACAACGGATCAATCCGGCGATGGTGCGGGAGTCGCTCAAGCAAAGACATTGCCTCTTTAGGCAGACCCCCTAGAACATGGCGGTCAATTCGATGATGCACACGCCATGAAAAAAGCCGACGCCCGTGAAGGCATCGGCTTTGAAAGGGCGACGAGCGCACCGGGCCTGGCTCAGCCCGGCAGGTTTTCAGCGATCAAAGCACCTCGGAGGCGAAGTCCGCCAGGCGCGAGCGTTCGCCGCGCGCCAGGGTGACGTGGCCGCTGTGTGGCCAGCCCTTGAACTTGTCCACCGCGTAGGTCAGGCCCGAACTGCCTTCGGTCAGGTAAGGCGTATCGATCTGCGCCAGGTTGCCCAGGCAAATGATCTTGGTGCCTGGACCAGCCCGCGTGATCAGCGTCTTCATCTGCTTTGGGGTGAGGTTCTGCGCCTCGTCGATGATGACGATCTTGTTGAGGAAGGTGCGACCGCGCATGAAGTTCATGCTCTTGATCTTGATCTTGCTGCGCACCAGCTCGTTGGTGGCCGCGCGGCCCCACTCGCCGCCGTTGCTGTCGCCACGGGCCAGCACTTCGAGGTTGTCGTCCAAGGCGCCCATCCAGGGCGACATCTTTTCCTCTTCCGTGCCGGGCAGGAAGCCGATGTCCTCGCCGACGGGCACGGTCACGCGTGTGACGATGATCTCGGTGTAGCGGCGCTCATCGAGCACTTGGCTCAGGGCCGCAGCCAGCGTCATCAGTGTCTTGCCGGTGCC